>NZ_JBHJTJ010000019.1:48670-82384 GCF_042267765.1 Gottfriedia sp. NPDC056225
CAGCAATTCATTCTTAATGTCTTGTATTTCTGAACGTAATTCTTTTAACTCAATTAGTTCTTGCTTTGTTTTCATCAATTCTGTTTTATGTTGTTTCATCAGTTTGATCGTTTCATTCGTTAATCTAACTAAATTCTGATTATCTCTATTTGAAGAATCCACTGTATTTTTCAGTTCCCAAATTTCTTCTTCCATTGAATCTAGTTTTTCTTCAGATTGAATCGTTAATTTAGCTAAGTTTGCAATATCAACTTTAGTCGGTAGATTTAAATGATTCGCTAAAAGCTCTTGTGTTTTATTTAACCTTTCTTGGTAACGCGCAGTTGTATCTGAAGTTACTCCTGCTAACTTAACAAATTCTTTATTATTAGTGGAAAGACTAATAATATCATTCACTTGCGTTTCCCATTGACCATATAATTTGCTAAACATACCGTATGGATTTATCGTTTTCTCACTTTTCACGTCTGATCCTCCTTGCATTTATACGAGTATGAGCGTTCCATATAACTATTAAATGGAAAAAGTAGATTTTTTAAATGTTTAGTTAAATGATCAATAAACGGATACTGGTTTGGTTGGAATATCGTTGATGTATCCTTCAAATATTCCATAAATTGATTTCTATTATTTCGTTTAAACTCAATATATTTTTCTAGGTCGCAAATATATTTTTCTACTAATTTATCATTTGTAAGATGATCAATTGTCGTAAAAAAGGCCTCATAAGTTTGGTTTTTATATTTGTCAAATCGATTGTTAATTTCCTCAAACGATCTAAAAGGAAAAATTCTTTGTATGACAGCTGTCGACATTAATATTTCTTCTCGTGACGCTCTTTCTAATTCATAAAGTTCATTTGAAATATGTTTTGAAAAATCTTTTATATTAGTTTTTGACTGCTTCAAATTGTCTGCTAAAAACCTTATCGTTTGAAGAAGAACAGACTCGCGATGTGTCTCTCCATTTGCCCACATATCAACGAATTGAAATGCTTGACGCCAAAGTAGTTCTAAACTTGAGATATTTTTTTCAATTTCTATTGTTCCTGTCATGTCATTCCCTCCTCTAAATTAACTGAACACGTTTTTATAGATTAAATTAACTTAATTTCCAAAATTTATCTTTACAAGACTTGGGCAACTACCCCACCATCAACAACTAATATGTGCCCAAATACATAATCAGATGCTTTAGAAGCCAAAAACAAGGCTGGTCCCTTCATATCATTGTTTGAACCGAATCGGTTAGCTGGAGTTCTTCCTAGAATTTTTTCTCCAATATTATCTAAATGTCCATTTGTCATTTTTGTCGGAAAAAAACCTGGAGCGATTGCGTTTACATGGATATTATATGGTGCAAGTTTCACTGCTAAATCCTTTGTAAAATTAATAACAGCGCCTTTACTTGTAGCATATCCAATACCATTTGTAACTTCAGGATCTTGTCCACCAAAACCAGTGATCGAAGCAATATTAATAATTTTCCCTGAACCTTGTTGAACCATTACTTTACCTACTGCTTGTGAAAATAGGAAAACAGCTTTTAAGTTAATGTCCATAATTCGATCCCATTTATCAGATTCCATATCCAAAGCTGGAGCAATCCACGTAGCTCCACTATTGTTAACCAATATATCGATTGTTCCAAACTCCTCAAGGGTTTTTTGAACAACATTATTGATATTTTCATGATCAACGACATCACATTGTAGCGCTAATGAGCGTACGCCAATTTTTTTTAATTTGTCACTTACTTCTTGACATGCTTCTACTTTTCGTGAGCAAACAACAACATTAGCTCCGGCTTCTGCTAATGATATAGCTATTTGTTCCCCAAGCCCACGTCCTCCACCTGTAACAATGGCTGTTTTGCCCTTTAAATCAAATAATTCATTGACGTTCATTTTCTTTCTCCCCTTGATTAACTAAATTTTGATAGCTCGCCTATTACTATGTCTTGAACGAAATGTATTTCCACCAATCCAGCAATCACTTTCTATTAAACTGTAGTTCTACCAGCAACATATAATATTTGCCCAGTAATATAAGATGCATCATCCGAACTTAAAAATGCTACAGCACTTGCAATATCTTCAGGCTGACCAACTCTCTTTATAGAAAGATCTTTTAGTAATAGATTCGTAAATTCTTCTAACGTCATGCCCAATCTTTTGGCAGTCGCCTTTGTCATTTCAGTTTCAACAAATCCAGGTGCAATCGCATTTACATTTATTCCAAACGGTCCAAGCTCAATAGCCATTGTTCTTGTCATCCCTTGCAAACCAGCTTTTGCAGATGAGTAATTTACTTGCCCTCGATTTCCAAGAGCAGATATTGAAGATATGTTAACGATATTTCCACTTCTTTGTGAAACCATATATTTTTGAGCTTCGCGGGAACATAAAAATGCTCCTTTTAGATGGACATCAATTACAGTATCCCAATCATCCTCCGTCATTTTAAATAGCAAATTGTCACGAATAACTCCCGCATTGTTTACAAGAATATCTAGTTTTCCAAAATGTTCGATGACTTCATGGAAAGCTGACTCTACCTCAAGAGTATTTGAGACATCGCACTTTATGGCCATGACGGATTTAGAATTGATTTGTTTTGCTAATTCTTTAGCTCCCACTAGATTGACATCTAGAATTGCTACCTTAGCTCCTTCATTTACAAATCTCTTTACAATTGCTGCTCCAATTCCACGTGCAGCTCCTGTTACTATTGCTACTTTATTAGTAAAACGTCCCATCATGATTACTCCTATCCATACTGCACTTTTTAGTTTTTGTAGAAAACTTTATTATCGAGAGATTCATACTATTAATCTTTTATTGGCGAAGTTTTAAGTTCATCTCTCAACTTGTATTTCAACACTTTACCTGACGCATTTCTTGGTATTTCTTTATATTCAAAAATTAATCGTGGAACTTTATATCCTGCTAGTTCGTTACGACAAAATGCAATAATTTCATTATGATCTAGTTTTTGCTCAGTCTTTGCTACAATTACAGCAGCGACAGTTTCTCCCCAAACCTCATCCGGTATCCCTACTACAGCCGCCTCAAGAATATTTGGATGTTTATAAAGAATTTGCTCTACTTCTGTTGAATAAATATTCTCGCCACCACTAATAATCATGTCTTTTTTTCGGTCAACAAGATTGATATATCCGTCTTCATCAATCGTTGCAAGATCTCCCGTATACAACCAGCCATCCCGAAGTACTTTATACGTCTCTTCTGGCTTTTTATAATACTCTTTCATCACTGACTCACTACGTAGAATTAGCTCTCCAATTTCACCTGGATTAATTTGCTCACCAAAGTCATTCACAACTTTAGCTTCGTCATTAAATTGAGCTTTTCCACAAGTTCCAAGCTTATCCTTATGTTCAGATGGCAACAAAGCAATACCACCTGGACCACCTTCCGTTAAACCACATAAATTAATAAACTGGTCTGTTCCAAACATTTTCATCGATTTTTTTATAAGCTCTGTAGGCATAGGAGCCGCCCCATATGTACAACGTGTTACTGAAGTTAAATCATATTTATCTCGATCCTTAACCTGAAGAAGGAAGTTATACATCGTAGGAACTCCAAAATAAAGAGTAATCTTATACATATCGATAGCTTTAAGTACTTCTTTTGGATCGAACGTTTCATGAATTACTTGAGTACAGCCTAAATAATTACAAGTAATCATAAACACATTTAATTGAGCTGCATGAAAAAGTGGTGCGATGTGCAGTATTCGATCAGATGAATCCATTTTTTGAATCATTGCATTCCTTATAGATGCATGAAGAACACGATGATGATCTAATAAGACACCTTTAGGAAGCCCCGTTGTACCGGAAGTATATAAAATTTGAGCATCATCCCATTCATCAACTTGAATAGTAGGATTGAATTCGTTGTTAGTAATTACTTCATCTAAATTTTTTTGACCAGGAGCAATGCGAGCACCTATCGATATCGCTAAGTTTATTTTTTCGTTTCCCCCCGTTGATTTATAAATTGTTTCGCAGTATTCATCGTCAAAGAATACAATTGAAGAATCTGAATCATTTAATATATAAGTAATTTCTCTTGTAGTAAGTCGGAAATTGACGGGAACGGCAACAGCACCAACCTTCATAATGGCATAGTATACAAACATAAACATGTCTGAATTTTTCATCATTATGGCAATCTTGTCACCTTTTCTCACACCTTCAGCTATTAAACCATTCGCTATTCGATTTATTTCTCGATTAAAATGATCATAGGAATAGCTTTTATTCCTAAAATAAATTGCAATCTTTTCAGGAATACTACGTGCATGTCTTTCTATTGTTGATCCAACATTCATACTTTTATATCCCTCCTAAGAAATCACGTTACTAAAAGGTAATTCCTTTAAAATTAGTTCAAATATCATTTAAAGAGTTTAATAATTAAATGGAAGGTATTTTTGTAAAAATAGCTCGAAGTAAGTTTTACCCCGAACTATTTTGAATTTTCAGATTTAAATTCGTATTACTTGACTAAAGATGCCTAAATTATTGAAGACCCAACATTTCTGTTTTTTGAACATCTTCATTTTTTAATTGCAAGCGCATTATTTTCCCTACAGGTGTTTTCGGTAGTGATTCTTTAAATTCAATAATGCGTGGGACTTTATAATTCGTTAATCTCTCTTTACACCATTCTCGAATTTCTTCTGATGTAAGTGTATACCCTTTTTTTAGAACGACAGCCAATTTGACTGTTTCGATTCGATAAGGATCCGGGATACCGTAAACACATGCCTCCAACACTGCTGGATGTTTGTAAATGACCTCTTCCACTTCAGCTGGATATACATTAAAGCCACCGGTAATAATCATTTCCTTCTTTCTACCAACAATATAGAAGTAGCCTTCATTATCCATTGTCGCCATATCTCCTGTGTGCAGCCAGCCATCACGGAGAGCATAATCTGATTCTTCTTGATTCTTCCAATAACCTTTCATGACTTGTGGACCTTTTACAATAAGCTCCCCCGGTTCACCAACTTGCATCTCCTTTGTCCCCGTTGCGATATCAACAATTTTCACATCCGTATTTGGCAATGGAATACCGATACTACCAACTTTTCTTTTACCATTTACTGGATTACGAGTAACACCAATCGTTGCTTCTGATAAGCCATACCCTTCAATAATTGGTACTCCCGTTTTCTCTTCAAATCTATTCAATATCTCAACTGGAACTGGAGCTGCACCGCAAACACATAATTTAAAGCATGATAAGTCATTCTCTAATAAATCCGGATGATTTAGCAAAGCTATATACATCGTAGGAGAACCCATAAAAATCGTAGGTCGATATGTACGAATCAACGTTAATATATAATCTAAATCAAAATTTCTAACCATTACAAAGCTTGCACCGATAAAAATCGATTGAACTAAAGTGAATAGTCCTAGCCCATGATATAGTGGAGCAATACCTATTTGGCAGTGTCCCTCTTCATTTAAAATAGGCTTGCTACATTCATTTCCTTGATAAAGCGCTGCAGCCATATTGGAATGTTTAATCATTACGCCTTTTGGAAAACCAGTCGTTCCACCAGTATATAGGATAATTGCTAAATCGTTTGATTGCAGATCCATACTAGGTAGTTCAGCTTTCTCATTTTCAATCCAAAGGTGGATATTATCATCCTCTTTAGCCACTTCATCTGCAGTTATAAACTTTACTTTGTCAATCATTCCAACTTTGTCCAATTTTTCTTTTACTTCTCGAAAAGCAATCAATCCTACAGATTCCGAATTATTTAATATATGTTTCAATTCTTCCGGTTTAAAGTATGGATTGATTTGAACGACCACACCACCTAAACGTTGTACCGCGAAAAAAGCAATTGCATATTCAAGGCAATTTGGTAACATGACCGCAATCCGGTCTCCTTTTTTAAAACCTCTTTTATAAAGACCATACGCCACACGTTCACAAGCTTTTTTCAATTGTAAAAAGGTTGTTTTTCGATCACCGTCAATAATTCCAATTTTAGAAGGGTTTTCTTTCGCTGCTTGATCAAGTACTTCTAATATTGTTAGTGATGGGATGTCAATTTTATAAGAAACTTCTTCAGGATAATTTGCTAGCCAAGGTTTATTCAAGTTCCCCTCTCCACTTCTTTGAATTTAATGATTCTTAGTTCTTTCGAAACATTTACTAATCAATTTTCTATTCAATTTCTACAAAATAGGAGTTTTACAAGTGACTAACTGTATTAACTAGAATAATTTTTATATAGTTTAGGCTATGATTGATTGCTGATTGATTTTGAAAAATTTGGTCGTCTTTTCTCTAAAAATGCTTGAACTCCTTCTTTTACATCATCCTTAAGGAAGAGCTCTTGAAACAATTCTGCCTCTCTTCCTAATGCTAAATGAATAGTTAATTCTAGCCCTTCATCTACTGCTTTTTTAATATTTCTTAAAGCAGCAGGAGAGTTATTGCATATTTTAGCTGCTAGTTTCATAGCTGCTTCTATTCCTTCTCCAGATGGTACTACTTTATTAACTAAGCCAATTCGAAGAGCTTCCTCAGCAGAAATATGATCGCCTGTAAATAATAGTTCCTTTGCCTTTGCCTCTCCTACAAGTCTAGGTAGCCTTTGTGTTCCACCAGCACCAGGTAATAACCCTAGCTTAACTTCTGGAACACCAATAAAAGCGTGTTCTTCAGCGATTCTAATATCACACGTTAATGCAAGTTCGCAACCTCCACCAAGTGCAAACCCGTTAATAACAGCAATCGTTGGTTTAGGCGAAAAATCAATACAATTAAAGAACTCATGATTATCCATAAATTCTGACATTAAGTTTGAGTTACCAATTTTTTCAGGTAACTCTCTTATGTCCGCACCTGCCATAAAAGCCCTTTGGCCAGCACCTGTTAAAATGATCGCCAACACATTGTCATCTGAATTAAGCTCCTTGAATGTCTTACTTAATTCACCTTTTACTGCTGTACTGAATGTATTCATAGGTGGATTATCAATTGTAACAACAGCTACCTGTCCTTTTCTTTCAACTGTCACTAAACTCATCCATTTCACCTCATTAATCGTAAATTTAATTGAATACTATAATCCAAGATTTTTAGCGATAATATTTTTCATAATTTCATTTGTACCTGCATAAATCGGCATAACTGCAACATCCCTATATTGACGAGCTATATCATATTCTTCCATATATCCATAACCACCATGAAGCTGTAGACAACGAGCAGACATCTTTCTAGCTTTATCTGTCATCCACCATTTCGCCATAGAAGCTTGGGTTGTTATATCTTCTCCATTCATATGTCTTACTGCCAGGTCGTCAATGAATGCTCCTGCGATCGATAGTTCCGTTGCCATTTCAGCAATTTCAAATTGTGTATTTTGGAAAGAGCTAATTGGTACTCCGAAGGCATGTCTTTCTTTAACATATCTAATCGTAGACTCTACCATTTCTTGTCCAAGTGCGAATGCCGAGCTAGCGCATATAATTCTCTCTTGTTGCAGTTTATCCATTAAAATATAGAAACCTTCTCCTTCCTTGCCAAGGAGATTAGAAACTGGAACTCTAGCATCCTCAAAAATTAGTTCAACAGTATCTTGTGAATGGCCGCCCATTTTTTTCAATTTACGTCCACAAATAAATCCAGGAGTATCTTTTTCAACCATAATGATACTAATTCCCTTACGTGCAGGAACAGCTTTAGGGTCTGTTTTCACAACCACGAAAGTTAAATCTGCATTCAAACCATTTGTAATAAAAGTTTTTTGGCCGTTAATGACATAATAGTCTCCGTCTCGTACAGCAGTTGTATTAACACTTGCTAAGTCTGAGCCCGTACCTGGTTCAGTCATTGCAACTGCTGTAAAAATATCTCCAGTCACACAACCATTCAAATACTTTAACTTTTGTTCTTCAGTACCGTATTTTTCAATATATGGTACTGTAATCGAACTATGAAGACTTGCTCCTCCGATGCCTCCTCCAATGCGTGAAGTTTCTTCTGCAAGAACTAAATTGAATCCAAAATCTAGTCCTAATCCGCCATAAGCTGGATCAACTTGAGGACTAAGAAATCCATGCTCTCCCATTTTTTTGTAAAGTTCTCTAGGCGTGTAACCATTTTCTTCCCATTCATGAAGGTACGGTTTTACTTCTTTTTCAATGAATTTTTGTAATGATGTACGGTACATCTCATGTTCATCAGTACTATATGCTCTTTTAGTAGAGAACAAATCAAAAGTAGGTGCTTTTGTTGTAGAACTTGTTTTAGACATCAAAATTCCTCCAATATTTAAATGGTTAATAGATTACGAAATTCAAAGTTTTATAATTTGTGAAAACCAAATTAAATAAAGCTAAGTATTGATTACAATCTTGTTTTAGTTGATCTTGTACATTGAAACGACAACTGCTCCACCTAGACCTAAGTTATGTTGTAATGCAACTCTTGCATTTTCAACTTGCCTTTTTTCTGCTTGCCCGCGTAATTGCCAAACAAGCTCAGTACATTGTGCTAATCCAGTAGCTCCAAGCGGATGACCTTTTGACATTAATCCACCTGAAGGATTAACAACAAATTTACCGCCATACGTATTATCCCCATTATTAATAAATGTCTCAGCTTCTCCTTCACCACATAACCCAAGACCTTCATACGTAATGACCTCGTTTGGTGTAAAGCAATCGTGTAATTCAACAACATCCACATCCTCAGGCCCAATCCCTGCTTTTTCATAAAGTTCTTTTGCGGCTCTTTGAGTCATTTCAGCACCAACTACGTTTAATACATTTTCATATGTTGCCTCTGTATCTGTTGCCAATACTTGTGAAACAATCTCTACCGCATTCTTAATTCCATGTTTTTTAGCAAATTCATCAGTACAAACAATTGCAGCTGCAGCACCACATGACGGTGGGCATGCCATGAATCTCGTTAAATAAGGTGGACAAATAACTTGTGAGTTTAAAACTTCCTCAACAGTTAATGGCTTATCAAAAATTGAATAAGGGTTATTAATTGCATGATTACGAGTTTTCACAGCAACTTTTGCAAAAATATCAGGGTTAGCATCATATTTTTGAATATAAGCAGTTGCTGCCTCTCCAAAAAATTTAATTGCCCCATTTGGTACACTACTGTTCGTTAACTCATCTAAACGATCATTAAATGTTTTCAGAGGAGAAGTTCGATCATTCCATACTTCTGATAACGCACCTGGTTGCATCTCTTCAAATCCAAATGCAAGTGCACAATCAATCGCACCAGACTCTACAGCTTGTCGCGCTAGATATAATGCAGTTGAACCAGACGAACAGTTATTATTTACATTCATGACTGGAATTCCAGTCATTCCAACTTTATAAAGCGCTGCTTGCCCGCATGTACTGTCCCCATACACATACCCTGCAAATGCCTGTTTAATTTCTCTAAAATCAATACCCGCATCTTGAACTGCATTTCGGATTGCTTTAGAAGCCATGATTTCATATGGCTCATTTTTTCCTGGCTTCATAAACTTGACCATTCCAACACCGATAATTTTCGCGTTTTTGCTCATGTTCACTTCATACCCCTTTCATTTAAACACCTTTCCAATTATAGGAAACGCTTACATTAGTTTTTAATAAATAATTGAGATTACGATCTACGTCCAACAATGGATTCGATTTTTAGTTGCTTTAGTTTATCTAATTACAGATTGGTTTCTCAATTCTTCAATTTCCTCATTTGAATAACCATGTTCAGCTAAAATGCAATTTGTGTGTTGACCTGATTTCGGTGCAAGTTCTCGAATAATCCCAGGTGTCTCTGACATTTTAATCGGTGGGGAAATAAGTTTTACTTCACCTAAACCTGGATCAACGAATGTTTGAAACATTTCTCTTTCAATTAGTTGTGGATCACTTTCTAAATCTTCAAATGAATTCAAAGGTGAAACGCATGCTTCAACATTTGAAAACACTTCAACCCATTCTTTTTGAGTTTTAGTTGAAATGATTTCCTGAATTTCAACCTTCATTTGATCTTGAGTTTGAATAGGTGCATACTGTTTTCGTATCAAGTCTTCCCTTTCAATTACTCTGCAAAATTCTTTCCAAAACTTTGGTTCGACAGCTCCGACAGAAAGAAAACGTCCATCTTTCGTTTCGTACACTTCGTAAAATGCATTTTTACCAGATAACTGTAGTTCACCGCGATTTGATGGAATATTTGCAGTTAAATAATCCGGCAGATTAAGTTGTAGCCATGAAAGAGCACCATCCATCATTGAGATGTCAATAAATTGGCCTTTTCCAGATTGTTCTCTCTCATAAAGAGCCATTAATATCCCAACAGTAGCTAATAACGCTCCTCCACCAAGATCAGCAATTGGAACGGGTGGAACAACCGGTTTTCTATTTCGTTCACCAAAAAGTTCAAGTAATCCCGCATAGCTTATATAGTTCAAATCATGACCTGGCTGTTTAGCATATGGACCAGTTTGACCATATCCTGTTACTGCACAATAAATAAGTGATGGGTTAATTTTCTTTAATTCTTCATAACCGACACCAAGCTTATCCATTACGCCTGGTCGAAATGATTCAACAACAACATCTACCTTTTCAATCAATTTAAAAAATATCGCCTTACCTTCGTCACTTTTTAAATCTAAACAAATGCTTTTTTTGTTCCGATTAAGTGAATGAAAAAACGCGCTATCTTCACCTACTTTAGGTTCACCAGCTCTTGCATAATCACCTAAATTCGTATCTTCTACTTTTATTACTTCGGCCCCGTAGTCAGCTAAAAGCATCGTACAATATGGACCAGGTAATAAACGTGTTAAGTCTAATACACGTAGAGAATTTAATGCTGAAGACATTCTATTTCCTCCGACTTTGCATATTATTGAAGCTACAACATGAGACTTTTATCTTTATAACTACTAACAAATTTATTTAGGTTGCATACGGATTGCACCGTCTAGACGAATTACTTCACCATTTAACATTGGGTTTTCAAAGATTGACTGAGTTAATTTTGCAAACTCGCTTGGTTGACCTAGTCTTTTTGGGAATGGAACCATTTCTCCAAGTGCAATTCTTACATGCTCAGGAGCAGTTTCAAGAAGTGGCGTATCAAACAATCCAGGAGCAATTGTCATCACACGAATTCCATGACTAGCTAAATCTCGTGCAATTGGTAAGGTCATTCCAGCAATACCGGCTTTAGAAGCACTATATGCTGCCTGGCCCATTTGACCTTCGAAAGCTGCAACTGAAGCAGTATTGATAATAACTCCTTTTTCTCCATCATTATTCTTTTCGTTTTGAGCCATTTTTTCGGCAGCTAAGCGAATTACATTAAATGTACCAACCAAATTAACATGAATAACCTTTGAAAAAGCTGCTAATGGAAACGGACCATATTTACTAATTGTTTTAATTGCATTACCTATCCCTGCGCAGTTTACCAAAGCGTTAACTTTACCAAAGCGTTCAATAGCTTGATATAAAGCCTCTTGTACTTCCTCTTCATCCGTTACATTTGTCTTAACAAAAAGTACATTTTCTTCTCCAAGAGATTGAACAAGCTTTTTACCTAACTCTGCGTTAAGATCAATGATGACAGCTTTCCCACCATTTTCGACGACATTTTTTACAGTTGCCTCCCCAAGACCAGATGCTCCTCCGGTAACAACAACGACACTGTTCTTTAAATCCATTTTTCATTTCTCCTTTACTAATCAATGTAAAATGTTTATAGGATAAAGCACTTATAAAAGTGTACTTACCTACCAATTAAATGGTAAATTTAAATACAAATACTATTCAAAAATCGTATTCTATTAAATAATAGTAAGTGGTTGGTAGAATAAACAATTTCACTCAATCAGTCACTAAAATAATTATCAGAATACTTTTAATTATCGTAACTTTAAGTTATCCTATAGTAAATTAATGGTTTTGAATGGTACTTTAAGCTAGAGTTAATTAGCGAATATATCCGGAATTTTTATAGCTGAAAATAGACATTTCTACATAAATTTCTACTAGAGGTGATACCATGCGGATCGAACAACTACAATATATTGTCGAAATAGCAAAAACCGGTTCAATTACTAATACTTCTGAACATCTCCATTTATCAGCTCCAGGAATTAGTCAATCAATTAAAGGATTGGAAGAGGAGCTTGGTGTAAAAGTATTCGAACGTTCTAGAACTGGATTATTTCCAACAGATATAGGAAAAGAAATTATTACATTAGCACAAGAAGTATTAAACAAAATGGGGGAAATTAAGGAAGTTGCTAATAATTATACCTCGTCCTTAGATGGTAACCTCTCGATAGCGGTGATCAATACACTGTGCAGAAGTATCGTCCCGCAGACACTTGCAAGTTTTAAAATTAAATATCCAGGAATAAATGTAAAAATTAATGAGTTCTCCGCAAACAGTCTTGTAAAGAAAAGTGTTTTAAATGGAGAGGCAGATATTGGCTTACTAGCTAATCCTCGAAGTAATAATGACGAAAATAAACAATTAATTTCGATTCCTGTGCTAGATAGTCCATTAATGGTTTGTTTTAGTAAAGATTCTGAACATGCAAAGCAAGACACTATTCATATTAAAGACATTATCCATTTACCTATTGCAGCTTTTAGTAATAATTCAGAAACAATTGACTACTACAATTCATTTTCAAAGTTTGGAAAACTTAATATTTTGTTCCATTCGAATAGCCCTGAAACTAGAAATTATTTTATATCACAGGGCTTAGCTATAGGCTTTGATTGTGCATTAGCTACTAAATTTGATCATAGTGTTAAAAGCGGTAATATTTTAGCAGTCCCTTTAGTCGGTGTTGAAAAGAATGTATCAAAGTTGTCCTTTTTCTGTATACAATTAAAAAGTCAACATTTCTCTTTTGCAGCAAAAGAGTTTTTAAAAGAAATCCAACTTCAATCAAAAATATGTGAAAATAGTTTCATATAAAAAAACCTGATCAAAATTATTAAAATTTTGATCAGGTTTTTTTGAATTGTATTTTAAGTTCAAAACTATTAAGAAGTACATTTAAGCTTAATGAAAAAGAAATGACATAAAAAGAATGTATACCTCAATGATTGCCAAACGATTAAATAAGGATAGGTGACATTCATAAAATTTATATAATGAAGTAATTGTTTAAGAAAAAATGGGCTTTCTTAGTTAAATAAGTATTACTAGATTTATTCTCAATTAAGGGACCAACAACTGGGTGAAGTCTGTATTATTCCTCGAATGTCGTTTTCTAATAAAATCAGTAACTATTCTCAAATTAAATATCAAGTTTACGGGTACCAATCCATTTCACCATTTCAGGATCTCTGTGTGAAAAGAACAAGCTTTCATTTGTGTCTAAAGCTACAATTTTCTCGATATCATCTTGGCTTAGTTCAAAGTCAAAAATATTAAAGTTTTCAATTATTCTTTCCTTACGTACCGATTTCGGAATCACAACAACTCCTCTTTGAGTCAACCATCGCAAAATTACCTGTGCAACGGATTTATTGTTCTTTTTAGCGATGGAAGCTAAAACTTCATTTTGAAACATATTATTTTTCCCTTCAGCAAAAAGTCCCCATGACTCGATCTGAACACTATTTTCTTTCATCATGCTATGACTTTCAATTTGCTGACAGAAAGGGTGTGTTTCAACTTGATTTACAGCAGGAATCACCTCATTATGAATAATTAAATCAGTCAAACGGTCAGGATGGAAGTTACTTACCCCGATCGCCCTGATTTTCCCCTCATGGTATAATTCCTCCATCGCTCGCCAAGAACCATATACATCCCCAAACGGTTGATGGATTAAATATAAATCCAAATAATCCAGTTGCAATCTTTCCAACGATTTTTCAAATGCTTTCTTTGTTCTATCATACCCTGTATCCTGAACCCAGAGCTTTGTCGTAATAAACAATTCCTCTCTAGGTACGCCACTACGCTTGATTGCTCTACCGACTGCTTCTTCATTTAAATAAGAGGCCGCGGTATCGATCAGACGGTAACCTGCCATAAGTGCATTAAACACAGCTTGTTCACATTCATTTTCATCTTGAATTTGAAAAACACCAAAACCTAGAATAGGCATCTCTACACCATTATTTAATGTGACTCTTTCCATATTATTTCCTCCTTCATAAACTGAACCCTACTGAATCACCCTCAATCAGTTCAGTTCTTAGAATCAATATAATGTTTATATTTTTTACTATTTCTTATTATGCAGTAAATTAAACGGCTACTGTTATCCAATTCTTATCAAATGTTTGCCTAATTCTCTCAATCACTAATCTTTCATAGCAATTAAAAAACAAAGTTTATTTTTCTAAAAAAATCCAAACATTTTCATAAGCAACTACAGGAAAACTCGAGCGGATAATAAAAGAAAAAAGTGTACGAGAATGGATTCGTACACTTTTAATACAAGTTATATATCTACTAATCTATACAATCCAACACAAGTTACTAGCATTTTACTCCCTGTTAAAAATTTAGGTAATAACTGTTAATGATATATAGTATGGTAATTTTAGATTTTAACTCTAAATTACAATCAATCACAATCTTAATTTAAATGTGACAGATACCCATATGCTGTTGTTCCATATACACTTTTAAAATGTTTATTTAAATGGGCTAAATCAACAAAACCACAATCCGATACCGCAGAATATATATCTCTATTTTTTTCTATCAACTGCTTTGCTCGTTCAATTTTACAATTAAGATAGTATTGATACGGTGATATTCCAGTATGAGCCTTGAATGATCTGATAAACTTAAATTTCGATAAATTAAGTTCTTTACATATCTCATCAAGTTTTAGGATATCTTCTAAATTAGAATGTAGCATATCCTTTGCTTTTCTCATTAGAGAGTTATCTTTCTTATATTCTGTTGAAAGGTTAGATTGAATTAAACTATCTGTAAGAGATACGAGTAATTCACAACACATAGCCTCATCTTTCCCACTTAATATTGCATTAGTTAGGCTTAATATTTTATGTTCAAGTGCATGGTCGTACACAATAGGAGTTGAAAAACGTACTATATCCTTTTTCTCAATAACTTCTAACAGTAATTTTGGTTCGATATATAGCATGACATAATCAAGCCCAGTCTCATCATGCGCCATTCCATCATGTGCCTGTTCTGGATTAAAAAGCATAACACCATTTTGATGAGATAATTGTAAAAAACCATCCAAATTATACTGTTGAATGCCACGTAATGTTACGCCTATTGCATACTCCATATGAGAGTGTTTTTTATATTTAAAATCTGCCATACTTGCAGATAGCGCCGTAATACCTGCAGATTTTTTATAAATAAATTTGTCCATTAAATTCACCTCATTAACAACTTAATTACAACCATATCATTACTGCGGCATAAACTAAGAACAATGCCATCAATACATTAACAGACTTTTTATGTTTCTGTAAAAACATCTTAAAGATTGTACCAAATAGAACCCAAGTAATAAATGCTAAAAACCCTATGATTGTAATTAATAGAACACTTATTGTAACCGCAGGCATTTTGACATAATAAGGGAGAATATAACTAGGAATTACAGTCATAGTAAATAGTACTACCTTCGGATTTAAAAACTGCATAAAAAAGCCTGATATAAAAGTACCCCTTTGGCTTATGGATGATTTTGATGAATCCATTTTGTAAATTTGATAGGCGAGATACAGCATATAAAAGCTTCCAATTATTTGCATAAAAATTAATATTTTCGATATAATTTCGATCAACATACTGTTTACTATAGCAGAAATTACAAGTAATAATCCAAAAGCAATCGTTGCACCATAAGTATATTCTAATGCCTTTTTTGTCCCATTATTATGCACTGTCGATAATATAACTATATTAGTAGGTCCCGGTGTAAATGTAACAATAAAACAGTAAACAATAAAAGATGTAATATTCATAAGAAAAACTCCTTTCAAGTTATTCTTATACAAACTTACATCAATAGATTAAATAGCTATAGTATATTATTGCATTTATAAACCGTTGCCAGAAAAATTAATTTTACAAATTATAACTACTATTATTTATTTTATTTCCTTAGAAATCAGTAAATCATTTTTTACCAACTAAATGAAAAGAGCAATTACAAATTAAGTAGTTGCTCTTAAAAAATTTTATTGTAATCATACTTCATCAATATTATTGAATTCAAAATATGAATTACCTTTTTATTTCTTTAATTTTTTCACTTAACTCCTCATATTTCTTTACTACTTCTTTTACAAATGAAATAATCCTAGTTCCTACGAATGTAAGTACAACTTTAGAGTCACTCAAACACTCAATTAGTTTAAATCCAATTTCTTTTTCTAGCATAGAAAGAGATTGGATAATGTCAGACTCATTAACATGATACTTCCTAGCAACTTTTAAAAAATTTCCACTTGTGACAGCGTATTTCATTAAATTCACTTTAGATTCTAAAGAATTCTTACTGATGATTGTTGGATTTCGAGAACATTCTCTTAACTTATATTATATAGGGGCCTACTATTAAGTTATCATCAAAAACTATTTAGCATTAAAAGAACTAGATCTTTTTAAAAGCCTGTTTATATCCCTCAATTCCACCATAATCTATTAAACCTACATTGCCACAATTTAAACATTTATATGGTATCGTTCCTCCAAGTCCCATTGTTTGCGATAAATAAGGCTTATCTCTTACTACTTCATATGATTTAATTTTATCCGCCAATTCACCCACGCCGTTTGGATAATACTTTCCATAAGACTGAACAGCTCCTTTATTTCCACAATTAAGACATATAACATTTTCCTTAACGGTGTATAACTCAATAGACTTTTTCAATCCCGACTCTCCTTTTTGTTTAAAGTGGATCTATTTTTTAACTTTAACTAAATAAACTCTATATCTTAAATAGTCTATAAAAATTATAATCAAATTAATACTTATTTATACAAATCTATTAAAACCACCGAGATTTCATTAGCCTATTAAAAATTGATAGATTTCCATCATTTAATCCAGGAGGTACTATCATATTGATTAAATAAAGGTCAGTCTAGCAGAATGCAGGTTTAAAAATATATTTCCCTATAATAAATCAGGAGCAACTACTAGTCATGTAGTTGCTCCTTTTAATTGACGCATTATAATCCTAATGCACTTTTTACACTTTCTAATGTTTGATTCTTGTATTTCTTTTTCGCTGTTGGTGCGTCTTTTACCGTTGGGTTTTGCATCAAGTAATGCTCTTCAACGAAAGCAAGATCCTTCGCATCTACATTTCCATCATAATTGATATCCGCTGCACGCTTATTTGTTCCCCAATAAGTATGAATGTAGATTGCATCTAATACATCAATTACATCATCTTTATTCACATCACCTGCGATCGCTGGATTATTTCGTAAAAATAGATTTTGATTAATTACTTTTCCATCATCATGGAAACCAACTGTGAAGTTCTTATGAACTGTAAAGTGACCTGGTACATCAAATTGTAGTTCATACACATCATCATTTAACGGAAAATTTGGAACTTTATAAGTTACAGTATTTGCTTGAGAATCAATTGTTCCATTATAAACTTTTCCATCTGGGCCTATTGCTTTTACATTAATCCCCATTTTTGAATAAGGGTAAGAAGCATTTGGTTGTTGATTACTAGGATCACCCAAATATAATTCGAAGGCTTCAGCATCCAATCCTCCTCGTACTAGTGAATAAGTTGGATTCATGTACAATGATGGATTGCTACTAAATACAGTTTTTGTTGAACTATTCATGTCTGTATACGTTACGCTTGTTAAGTAGTTCTGCCAAATAGCAGCTTGTGCAGTGTAAGTATGACTAAATGTAGAAGCTACATCGACTAAAGATAAATTACCAGTTAAAGGAGCTATTCCATCTTTTAAAGTAACAGTTACTGTTGCCTGATACGTACTGCCGCCAAGAAAAGTATCTTCAAGTTTTACATCAACTTTATCCGCAACACTAGGATGTGGTTTTACATTAAGTGATGCAACATCATTTAAATGATAAATCTTAAACACAGCTTGCTTAACATTACTTACTTTATTTAAGCTTAATGTCGAATGAACCGTTTCTCCCATATTACCTATGCGTTTTTCAGGTTGTAAGAATGAATAAGCCACGTTATTTGGAACGAAGTAAATATCTCTTCCTTCTTTAAATGTTTTATTAGATGCCGCGTCAAGCGCATAAAATGATAGTAGCATTGGTCTTGTTGAATTTGTTGGTATATCAATTGAGAATGTACCATCGGCATTTAAAGGTATTTGTTTTGCCGATCCTCCAAACTGATCTTGATAATAAAGTTTCGTACTTGCTTGTGTGAAAGGAAGTCCAAGGTTTTTCATCACTTCTGTATCTTTATCAAAAACTGAACCCGTTACATTCACACTGCTTTGACCTGGAGTGTATTCAACAACGTCTGGGCTATTAATCGTCATCTTAGGAGCTATATTATCAAAATAGAAAGGTGCTTCTTGAATAAATGTACGTCCAGCATCATTAGTAGCAACAAATTTCAATTTATAATAACCTGGTTTTGCTAAATCTTTATCATAAGCAAATGGATGATTTTCATCGCCTGTAGACGCATAATAAAATCCACTAAATACTTTAGAGACTGCAAGATTTACATTTTCATTCATTCGTAGACCATCTAAAGTACCTACAAATCCCAACTCTTTATTTGTTTTTCCATCTTCAAGAATGACATCGATTGTACGCATATGAGACTTTAAGCTAAATCTTGCTGTTGTATAAACTAATTGACCAGCATAAGAAGAATCGAATACTTGTGTGAATGCTTGTGGCGAAAGTGTTACAGGGTTCATGCCTTCTTCGACAGTTTTAATTGCAAATGGTACTTGATATGTTTCATTTGGATTATCGTGATTTGTATACGTGACAAATCCTTCATACGTTCCAAGTGCCGCTGATTTTGGAATTGTGATTGCAACAGTTGATTTCTTTTTCGAATTTGCTCCAACTTTAATTGATTTATCCGTAACAATCATTACGCCATTTGCATCTGCATCTAATGAGCCTTGGCGACCTGTTTGGAATGTAACATTCACATCAAATGTTTTTGCTTTTTTATCATTGTTATAGAGATTTAGTGAACGCTGATCACTTATATTAGTACCTGCTGGAGCTTGTACTCCAAATGCTAATGCACCTGTTAAATCTTTCACTGATTTTAGATTACCTTTTTTATCTAGCGTTCCTTCTGTTTCGTCAACAACTTCAATTCTTGATTGAGCATGAATTGCTTCATATGGATCAACTTGCCCTGCACCTGATTCATATACACTGTAGTTTCCATTTAATGGGTCCGCAGTGTTCATTAATGTTTCTTTAATTTGAGCTGGCGTGAGGTTTGGATTTGCTTGTAATAATAAAGCTGCAACCCCAGCTACGTTTGGAGTAGCCATTGATGTTCCTGATAAATTATCATAAGCATATTGATAATTTCCAATTTGATCTGCCCCATGCATGTAAGAAGGAACCGTCGAGAATACTGCAACACCAGGTGCCGTTACTTCCGGTTTAATATCGTATGTGATTCGAGCTGGACCACGAGAACTAAAGCTTGCCAATTTGCTTCCTTGGTCAGTCACTTGTCCCACTTCGTCAAATGAGAATGTTGAAGTTCCTGTAGTATTTGATTGCATCACTGTCCCTTGTTCATTTGAAACTGAAAATGCTGGAATCATTCCATATCCATTTCCTAAATAAGTAGGAATAAATCCTTCTCCAACATTACTATTTATAATAATTACCGCTTTTGCACCATGTTGCCCAGCTACTTTTATCTTATCAGCAATTGCCGTAGTACCTCGATTTACTAATACGATTTTCCCATTTACATCTTTACCATTATAGTTAGCGTCTGCACCTGTACCTGGAATAAATACCATTGGTAGATTTAGTCCTTTTAGCGTATCGATCTTGTCACTAAAACCTTTACCTAATAATTTTAAATCAGCAGGAACTTCAGTTGTCCCATGCAAAGTTGCTTTAGAAGTAGCGATCTCAGTTTTTGTATCGTTTGCTCCAACTGTAATTGCTAATGCTGCTGCTCCTGGTTCTCCTAAAGTATAATTCCCACCATCACCAGCATTACCAGCAGCGACAACAGCTGTTACTCCGGATAATACAGCATTATTCACTGCAATACTTTCAACATCAGTCGGATCGTTGTAATCTGCACCGAGTGATAAGTTAATAACATCCATGCCATCCGCTACTGATTTATCGATTCCACCTAAAACATTTTCAGTATTTCCGGAGCCATACTTTCCTAAAACACGATACACATATAGATCAGCATCTGGCGCTACACCTGTTACTGCATAATCTGTGTTATTTTTACCACGACCTGCGATGATGCCAGATACATGTGTTCCATGCTCTGTATAATAGGTTGAGCCACTTAATGAATCTACTTCTGCAAGACCTGATTTTTTCCAATCGTCGTATGTAGTCTCCATTGGATCAGCATCATTATCGACAAAATCCCAACCTTTCACCGAGCTCGGACTAATCGATTTTGGATCAACACCTGGCTGTGCTCGATATCCTTTATACGCATCTGTTAAATCTGGATGATTGTAGTCAATTCCTGTATCAATAACCCCTACCTTGATTCCTTTTCCAGTTATACCTTCATCATGAAGTTTATTAATTCCTGGAAAGACTTCAGTCGCTATTTTTTTCGAATCGCTAGTTCCTTCTGCAATTGTTGATGGCTCAACCTTAATGACTTTATTTGGCCAAACAGCTTTAACCTCTTTTGATTGTAATAATGATTTTACTTTATTTGCTGGCAATTCAATTGAAACACCATTAAGTGAGCTTTTATAGGTGCGTTTAATCTTGAATAATTTTTTATTCTCTTTTAAATCATCTTTAAATATTGTTTGCAAATCACTTTTAAATGTTTCTTGTGCTTCATTTACTTGTTGCTCTGCATCTGATAATGATAAATCGTTTCCGTTTGCAGCTTCTTCTAAAACTGCTACTTTCGCAGGTTTGTCTTTTAATTCAACGATTACTGACAGATTATTAGAACTCTTTAAATCTACCGAAGATGGTAACTGAAGGCCTTCTTCGCTACTCGCTTGTAATTGATTAAGCGCCTGGCGTTGCTCAGGTGTAAGTTTTGCAAGCACCTGCTCAATAGAATCTGTTGTTGTTGCTTTTGCTACCTCGTTGTAATGACTAATTGGAAATGAACTTAATAGTACACCTGTACTAAGTGTGAAAATGGCGGTACCTTTCAAAAAATTATTCATCTTTCTCCCCCTACTTTCTCTCTTCTTTCAAATATAATTATAATTAAGGTTGCCACAATTCTATATTTTCTGAAATTTAGCATTTTATCAATATTTTTTCGACAATTTTCGACACCCGATAACATTTTCTACCTATTATCTAATACCTATGAATTGCCCTAATCACTACTCAGAACAAAACATGTTTAATTTAGAAAGAATGATCTCAATTTAAGTTTATATATATCAATCGCCATTTCTCTTGAGCTAGTAACCTTTTTAAACTCCTTCTATATCTAAATTCATTTAGTTCACAATTTAAATACATCTACCAACAAAAAAAGAGCTTATTATCAATAAGCTCCTAAGTAATTTAACTGATTTTGTTGATTCTCGTTTAGGCTTAACAATTTAATGTATCTTTGTTCGAGTTCAGGTGTCATATAATTTCTATATTTCCAAATTGCAATAAGGCATTGTTTAAACTTTTCAAAAATACCTATATTTTTTGCTCTCTCAGCTACATCAATTAGTTCGTTTAATCCAGCTGTATATTCTTTTCTTTCGCACTTATATAGAGAGAAAGCATAACAGTAATCTAAATACAAATTTTGTTGATTCAACGTTGAACTCAGTTTTAATTTAATCATTTCATTTTCATGATGATAGATTATATCTGTTGCATCTTCCAATCGTCCTAACTTTACATACGCTTCTAGTATTCTTGGTATCCCTACGAATTGATCGGTACGATTTCTTAACCAGTTACGGTATTCGTCAACATAATTTAATTCTCCAAAGTCAATTAACGCAACAAAACGGTTTCCAATTGCAATATCCGAATAATATTCGTTTATGATTTCGTATTGATCAATTATTGCCATTACCTCGTCTAACGATCCTCCTAATCTAGTTAAAGCAAAGCACTGGTACATCAAAGCTCGCCCATAATGATCCTCTATCTGAGCTATTTTTTCTAAACGTTTTGCATAATGAAAGACCTTATCCCATTGTTTAAGTGTGTAAAAAGTAGCTGTGATCCATAAATATGTTAGTTCTTGAAACTCCATTGGCATATAGCTTATATACTCTAAAAGATAGACGATCGTAGCCTGTCCTTCCTCGGTTAATCGGATAATGTAAAACTTTCTAAAGTAACTAATTGCTATTTCTTCAGAGGTATTGTCTGGCATAAGTTCAATGAAGAGTTTATATAAAGGTAAAGCTTCTTTTTCATTACCTTCTAAAAAAAGCTTTTCTGCAACTTGAAATAGAATGAGATAATTTTTAGTCCTTATTGTTTTTGAACTCTCTTCCAATATTAAATTAAGCATATAATTAAGTTCTTTATGAAATCCATATAAAGCACACTTATATATGTAAGCCATGCTTCTTCGTTTATCTAAATAACCATTTTGATTAAAACATAACTGTGTATATTTGTAATAAAAGGCTCCAACTGGTAATCCAATAGCCTGTGTAATAGCTTCCAAACAATGGAAAGATAGCATTTTTTTATTGTTAAATATTCTAATTATATCGCTATAATTTACTCCTGATTTTGCTGCTAACTCCTTCTTTGTCCACTTTTTCTTATCCAATATGGGAATAAATTCATAAAGAAGTTCTTGGTTCATCCATTTTCTCCTATTTACATTTAAATAAGTTTTTTCACGATAAAGAATTGATCGAAGTATAAATCATTTACTAACTAATAGTTAGCCATATGCTTCCAACATTGCTGGTTTCATCCGAACTAATAATTCCAGCAACTTTATTATAAAATTCAGTATTAATAATGTATAATACATGTTAAACAATCAATTCATTCTTTCAAACCTATCAATTAAGAAAGGAATTAACACATTGGAATTTCTTCAATTGAAATACTTTCAAAAAGTTGCAAAACTAGAGCACATTACAAAAGCGGCTGAAGAGCTTCAAATCGCTCAACCCTCATTGAGTAATACAATTGCAAGATTAGAAAATGATATAGGTGTACCGTTGTTTGATCGTCAGGGACGACAAATAAAACTTAATCGATTTGGGAAAATATTTTTAGAACAAGTAAATAAATCGTTAATGGAATTAGAAGAAGGGAAAAGAGCTGTTCAAGACCTGGCAGGTTTAAGTAAGGGTAGTATTACATTCTCTTCATCAATTTCTAAAATATTGCCTGAAATAATTGGAGGGTTTCTAGCAAAATATCCTGACGTCCAATTTCGACAACTAATTGAACCAATTTCATCGATGAAGAAGAGTTTAGATAATGGAGAAATCGACTTTTGTATGTCATCATTACCTTTTGATGATAGCGAAATAGAATGGCAACCTCTTATAACCGAAGAAATTTTTTTAATTGTTCCTAAAAATCATAAATTCGCAGGGCGGAAATCAGTTCGGTTATGTGAATTACATTCAGAGACATTCATTAATTTGAATGCAGGTTATGGATACCGAAAAATTACTGATAAATTTTGCAAGGATGCTGGGTTTATTCAGAACGTATCCTTTGAGGTAGGTGAACCATATGCTATTGTTCGTCTAGTAGAGCAAGGCGTTGGTGTTGCTTTTATTCCTGCTTTAGATTGGCTAAGTCCTACTGATGATATTAATGACCGTATCCAAATTGTTGAACCAACATGTCAATTGACAATAGGACTTGCTTGGTCAAAAAACAGATATTTATCTTTAGCTGCACTTGAGTTTAAGAAATTTATTACCGACTATTTCAAAAAAATTTCTTCTGACATAAAGAGTATTTGATTTCGTTAAAACTAATTATTAACAAGAAGATAAAACCATTTTGTAACGTTATAGCTTCATAAACTAAAGTTCATTAACTTTAGTTCAGAGTGTTGAAAAACACATGCGTCAATATATCTTGTACACTTTGGAATGATTGAACAATAATTATTTTCACTCTGTATAAATGAAAATATTTTTCTTTTTTTGATGTCTTAATTAATTGTTGTTTATTGGTCTGATATGAAATGGATTAATCCTATTTTAATATCTATAAACGTACGTAAAATTTAAAAAAGGTAATTGATGTTAAAGTTATATTTTTTTATGAACTATTAATGACTTTAAATGTTAATATGTGTGATTTTATTGGCCGTACAAACTGTTTAATAAATTGTTATTTATACTCTAAGCAAAAGATAGTAGCTCAGGTTTTTATTGTAGACTTCTTTATTTGAGTAAGTTGATTGGAACGGAAGGGTGCTCGACTCCTATGGGAAATGCAGGAAGGCTGAGACCCCGCAGGCGCGCCGAGGAGGCTCAGGTCTCGCCCCATGGAAAGCGAGCATCCTGTAGTGGAAATCAATCAGAATTTACTTATTTATTTGACAAATACTTTTTTCAACAGCATAAACTAAAGTTCATTAACTTTAGTTATTATTGACATTTATATAATATATTTACCAAATGTTGAATATGAAGTTACAAGAATCCAAGAATATTTAGAGAAAGCAGTTTACTAAATTGATATCCTGAGAAAAAAAGATGAACTTCTACAAAATGTAGAGTTCGTCTTTTTTTGTGAATTAAAAAGCTTAATAGCAATAGATTAACTAATACTTAAAGTACCATCCAAATTTATTAATTCTTAAATTATCTAAAAATTGCTAATGTTATGATTGTTACCCATCAAATATTGGAGGAATGCTCATGAGGAAAAAATTATTAGTGCCAGTAGCAATTGGAGTAATGACATCAATGGCAATCGTTACAAGTGGAGTTTTTGCTGATACTTCGACGCATAATCAAATTAACAGCAGTTCATCACAAATTAGTGCACCATTAGCTCTACCCCAACTTCAATTTCGTTCCAATTTAGCGTACAGTTCAGGAGTGAGCGCATATATTTACGGTTATACACTTGTAGAGATGGCTAGAACTATGCAAAAATTTGAGCAAACAAATGCACTGAACACATTTAAACACGACAGAAATTTGGCAGATGATAAGTTTAGGGATTTTGTAAAACCAAACAACGACACACTATATTCACAATCTTGGCTGGATTTATCAAAAGGACCCCAAGTATTAAGTTTCCCTAAGATAAATAGATACTTTACCTTTCAATTTATGGATGCGTATACTAACTCATTCAAATACATTGGAGGATCAAACAAGAAGGATTATAATGGTGGAAAATATATTATAGTTGGACCAGATTGGAAAGGTAAATTACCAAAGGGGACCAATGTAATTAAATCACCTACAAATATGACTTGGATTTTAGGAAGAACATTAGTAGATAACGAGAAAGATTTGCCAGTAGTTCATAAAATTCAAGATTCATACAAGTTAGCGCCTTTAAATAAAAACCAAGCAAAAGGTTCCATTAATATTCCAACAATCCAAACAAGTGACTATGATGATCCAATTAAGTTTTATACTTTAATGGCTCAATTAATGAAATTAAATCCTGCTCCTAAAAGAGATCAAGCATTATTAAGTCAACTTGAATTAATTGATTTAAATCCTGTGACAGGGTTATTTACTGGGGAATCAGACCCTGTTGTTTTAGATGGCTTAACGAAAGCAGTAAGAGATGGAAAAGAAGCTATTCAAAAGTCACTTCTAGTCCTTCAAAATTCAAATAATGGTAATTGGACAGTAAATTATGACCGTGTAGGTACTTACGGGGTCTACTATTTAAACAGAGCAATGATTGCTATGTTTGCTCCTGGAGCGAATATCCCTAAGGAAGCAGTTTATGCGATAACAAGAAAAGATAGTGATGGAAATACGTTAAGTGGACAGAATCAATATATTATTCACTTCGATAAAAATAATTTACCACCTGTCAATGATTTTTGGTCAATCTGTATTTACGATTCAACAAATTTCTTTGTAGCAAATCCAATTAACCGTTACTCAATAGGTGACCGAACTGAAGGATTAAAATATAATGATGATGGCTCATTAGATATTTATGTTCAAAGTACAGCACCAGCAGGACATGAAACAAACTGGTTACCATCACCATCATCTACAACAAATCCTGGTTTTGCTTTATTGTTAAGAATGTACACTCCTAAAGAATCTGTACAAAATAATTCGTACATAATTCCTTCAGTAATAATATCAACGCAACAATAGTTTATTAAAATTTTACATAGAGAAATTACTATGCAGATGGCAAAAGACATTTCAAATACGTAAATTCTGAGAGATTATCAATGATGATTTTAGTACCCATTTTTTCATCCTTTATTCTTTTTTTCTATAAATATTTATTATTCAAAAAAGACTTCGGTTTATACCGAAGTCCCTTTGACTAATCATAAACTATTATTTTATTTTTTAGTTAACACCTAATGCACTCTTAACAGTTTCAAGAGTTTGTGATTTGTATTTCTTTTTAGGAGCTGGTGCATATTTAATTGTTGGATTTTGCATTAAGTAGTTTTGTTCTACAAATGCTAGATCTTTTTCATCTACTACTCCATCAAAATTAATATCCGCATCACGTTTATTTGTACCCCAATAAGTTTGTAAGTATAATGCATCCATTACGTCAATGACGTCATCTTTATTTACATCTCCAGCAACCGCCGGATTTAATTTCAAGTTAAGATGTTGATTCGTCACTTTTCCATCTTCATGGAATCCGATTGTAAAGTCTTTATGCACTGTAAAATGACCAGGTATATTTAATTCTAACTCATAAGTATCATCCGATAATGGTAAATTCGGTACACTATAGTTAGCATTAGTAGAAGAGTTTGCCCCTTCATACACTGTACCATTTGAACTAGTTGCTTTTACTTTTATGCCCATTTTTGTATAATCATATATAGTACTAGCAGCACCATCTGGTCTCAAGAACGCTTGTGCTAAAGTTGAACCATCAAGTAAAGAAGTTGTTGGTTGCATAAAGAAAATAGATGGATTTCCAGATATCACAGATTTTGTCGTACCGCCACTATCCGTTACGTTAACACTAGTTAAGTTTGTTGGGTAAATTACAGCCCCCGCAGAATAAGTATTACTCATTTTAAATTCAACATCTGCAAGATTTAAATTTCCTGATAATGGGGCAACTCCATCTTTTGTTGTGACTGTTACTTTACCCTCATAAGTAGTTCCAGCCAGCTTTGTATCTTCCAATTTTACATCCACTTTATCCGCAACACTTGGGTTTGGTTTGACATTCATAGTTGCAGTAGCTTTATTATATTGGAATGTATAGACTACTTGTTTTACATCACTTGCATTTTTTAACATTAACGTAGCATTCGCTGTTTCGCCCATTTTTGCCATACGTTTTTCAGGGTTCATATAGCCATATGTTGCGTCATCACGCGTAACAAAAATATCTCTACCTTCTTTAAAGGTTTTGTTTGAAGCCGCATCCATTGCATAGAATACAAGTTCCATCGGTTTTGTTGCATTTGTTGGAATTGTCGCTGTAAATGTTCCGTCAGAATTTACAGGTACCGATACGGCTCTTCCACCGTTTTTATAGTCTTGATAATACACTTTTGTACTTCCTTGATTAAAGTTCATTCCAAGCTTTTGCATTTCTTCCGTTTCTTTATCGTAAACTGATCCAGTTATATTGACACTTGACTGACCGTTTTTATATTCAACAACATCCGGACTGTTAATTGTCATTTTTGGTGCCGTATTATCAAAGTAGAACGGTGCTTCTTGCGTAAATGTTTTACCAGCGTCATTTTTACCAACTAACTTGATCTTATAATAACCTGGTTTTGCTAAATCAGAATCATATGCAAATGGATGCTCATCATCACCAGTCGGTTTATAATAATATCCATTAAATGCTTTCGCTGATAAAGCAACATTTTCCTTCATTAACAAGCCATCTAACGTCCCTACATAGCCTAATTCTTCGCCTGTTTTTCCATCTTCAAGGATGATATCAATTGTGCTTAAGTTTGCTTTCAGACTAAATTGCGCGTTTGTATAAATTAATTGACCTGCATAAGCTGAATCAAATACTTGCGTAAATGCTTGTGGAGTCATTGTTACTGGGTTAATTCCTTCTTCAACCGTTTTAATCCCGAAAGGTACTTGGAATGTTTCGTCTGGATTATTATGGTTTGTGTATGTTACAAATCCTTCATAAATGCCTAATTTTGCTGATTTTGGTACCGTAATTGCGACAGTTGATTTCTTTTTCGAATTTGCCCCAACTTTAATCGACTTATCTGTCACGACCATAACGCCATTGTCGTCAGCATCTAATGAACCACGACGGTCTGCTTGATAGGAAACAGTCACATCATATGTTTTTGCTTGATTGCTATTATTATAGATGTTCAGCGTGCGTTGTTCGCTAATATTTTTTCCTTCTGGAGCATGTGAACCAAATGAAAGTGCTCCTGTTAAATCTTTTACCGTTGTTAAATTGCCTTTTTTATCGTATGTTCCTTTTGTTTCATCCACTACTTCGATTCTTGTTTTTGAATGGATTGCTTCATAAGGATCAACTTGTCCTGCACCAGATTCAAATACACTATAGTCTCCATTTAGTGGATCTGCAGTATTCATTAATGTTTCTTTAATTTCGGCTGGTGTTAAGTTTGGATTTGCTTGTTTTAATAATGCTGCAACACCTGCTACGTTCGGTGTAGCCATTGATGTACCTGATAAATTCTCATAAGCGTAGTCATATTTTCCAATTTGATCTGCTCCATGCATATAAGAAGGTACAGTTGAGAATACGGAAACACCTGGTGCTGTTACTTCAGGTTTAATATCATAATTGATACGAGAAGGCCCACGTGAACTGAATGACGCTAACTTACTACCTTCATCCGTTACTTGTCCGATTTCATCAAATGAGAAGGTTGGACTACCCGTACCAAGTTTTGCGACTAATGCTGCCCCTTGTTCATATGACATTGAGAATGCAGGTATAAATCCATAACCCTTACCTAAGTACGATGGAACAAAACCTTCACCAGGTACGTTATCAATCAGGATAATTGCAGCTGCGCCATGCTTTTGAGCAATTGTAATTTTATCATTAAGTGCCACTGATCCTCTATTTACTAATGCAATCTTTCCATTTACATCGATATTTTTATAATCAGTATCTGCACCTACATTAGGTACTAAAACGATTGGTAAATTTTTACCTTTTAAGCTTGTGACATTATCTTCAAAGCCTTTACCAAATAATTTTAAATCTGCCGTAACATCTTCTGTTCCATGTAGTGTACCTTTTGATGTTTCAATCACTGTTTTCGTATCATTCGCACCAACTGTAATAGGTAACGCTGCTGCCCCTGGTGATCCTAACGTATCCATACCATCTCCTGCGTTACCTGCTGCTACAACAGCCGTTACACCAGATAGAACTGCATTATTTAACGCAAGACTCTCTATATTTTCTGGATCATTAACGCTCGATCCAAGTGATAAATTGATAACGTCCATACCATCAGAGATCGACTTGTCAATGCCGCCTAAAACAGCTTCAGTTGTACCTGATCCATATACTCCTAGTACACGATAAACGTATAAATCAGCATCTGGTGCAACACCCGTTACTGCGTAATCGGTATTATTTTTACCACGACCAGCAATAATACCTGATACATGTGTCCCATGTTCTGTGTAGAAAGTAGAACCTGTCAAAGTATCCTTTTCAGCTAATCCTGATTTTTTCCAATCATCATACGTTGTTTCCATTGGGTCTGCATCGTTATCAACAAAGTCCCAACCTTTTACTGAACTAGGGTTGATAGTTTTTGGATCAACGCCAGGTTGCGCCCGATACCCTTTATATGCATCTGTTAAATCTGGGTGATTATAATCGATTCCTGTATCGATAACCCCTACTTTAACACCTTTTCCTGTAAATCCTTCTGCATGTAATTTACTTACACCAGGAAACACTTCTGTTTCCATTTTCGTAGTTGAACCTTGTGCACTTTCAGCTATTTTTTCTGGCTCAACTTTAATCACATTATTTGGCCAAACTGCTTTAACAACCTTTGAATTTAATAAAGACTTAACTTTATTCGCTGGTAAATCGATCGCCACACCATTTAACGTGTTTTTGTATGTTCGCTTAATTTTATAAAGATTCTTATTTTCTTTTAAATCATCTTTATAAATTGTTTGTAAATCTGATTTAAATGTTTCTTGAGCATCATCAACTTTTTGTTTTGCATCGGCTAGCGATTCACTGTTGCCATTCACTGCTTCTTCTAAAACAGCTACTTTTGCTGGCTTGTCTTTCAATTCAACGATAACTGATAAATTTTTAGTACTGTTTAAATCGACTGAAGAAGGTAATTGTAAACCTTCTTGACTAGTAACCTCTATTTTCTTTAAAGCTTCACGTTGTTCTGGCGTCATTTTTGAAAGCACTTCTTCAATAGAAGATTGTGCTGCAGCATTTACAACCGGCTGATGGTGTGTGACTGGAAATGCATTAAATAATACACCAGTACTTAATGTCAAAACCGCAGTACTTTTAATAAGTCTCTTCATCCTGATATTCTCCCCCATTTTTCTATTTTTCTTTCTATTCCGATTATACGGAAAGTTTGTCGTTTTGACATTTTGACAAAATTCATCAATTCCTTCTTTTTTGTTCGATGTTTTTCGACAAATTACAACATTATCTCTATTCAACTCAAAATTTTGATATATTTCCCTACTAATTCTTTATTTAAAAAGTCTCGTAAAAAAAAACGGTAATCTTATAAAAGATTACCGTTTTTTCCATTCCTTACTGTTAATTATTCTAAGCCTAGTGCTTGTAAAACATCATCTAATGTTTTACCTTTGTATTTCTTAACTGCCTTTGGAGAATTATCATTCCATGGATTTTGCATAGTGTAGTTATTAATTACATACTGCATATCTTTTTCATCAACTACACCATCATAGTTAATGTCGGCATCACGTTTATTTGTACCCCAATATGTTTGGATGTATAACGCATCATTTATATCAATGACATTATCTTTATTCACATCTCCACCAGGGATGTAATCATAATTAACTGGTTTCGATCCAGCTTTCACTTTTCCATCATCTTTTATTCCTATTGTAAAATCTTTCGTAAATGTAAAATGACCTGGTACGTCAATTTTTTGTGTAAATGTATCGTCTGTTATCGGTAATCTCGTTCTAAAAATGTATGGTGCTGTGTCAGAATATCCTGGTTGATCCGTTACACCATATTCTTTACCTTTAGAATCTTTGACACTAATTTTTGTACCTACTTTGATATAGTCAATTTTTTTCACTTCAGGTTCTAAACCATTAAACATCATTAATCCTTCTGCTTGAATTAATCCTCTCATAAGTGAGTATGTCGGTGTAACATAGAAATATGGTTGGATACCTTGTGTCGTTACTGTACTATTATCCACGTTTGTATAAACTGCGCTAAAGAATCTAGTACCAGATGGACTGTAAAGAGTCATTGGAGCTTTGTTGTATAGATCTTTTGCTTTGAATGTTACGTCTACTAATGAAGCATCTCCAGCTATACCTGTATTCGCAAGGTCCCCAGTCGCTGAAGCGGTAATCGTCATTAATGTTCTTCCGCCAGTTTGAGGAACACTCGTATATTGAACATCTAGCTTATCTTTAAATGCAGCATTTGGTTGCACTTTTACTGCATCAATGTACTGATTTGGATAAGTAAAACTATAGGTTGCTTTCTTTACGTTTGTTTTTATATTTTTTGTTGAGAAAGTTACTGTCGTTGAATCACCCATGTTTATACGTTGCTTGTCAGCGATTGCTGTTGTATAAGCCGTTCCTTTTCTTACAAAATAGGCATCTATCACACTATCATAATTTCGAACACTTGCTTTGCTATAATCAGTGAAGTCGTACTCTGTAATAGCATTGACAATTGGACCAGAAGTACTTAAAGGAATTTCTGCGTTAAAGTTTCCTTGTGCGTCTAATGGGATACTTTTTTCTGATGAATTAGTAGGATTATAATACGTAAAATTATCGTCTCCCTGTGAAGCAGTAATACCAGCGACTTTCATCTCATCGATATCTTTATCAAATACGTTTCCTGATACGGTAACTTTTGTGTCGGTTGGATTAGCCGTTTCGTAAATACCTCCAGCCTTCATATTGTTCATTGTTACCTTTGGCTCTCTCTCTCCATAGTATACAGGTGCATCTGCTGTAAAGCTTTCCCCTCTATCATTCGTTCCAACCATTCGAATCTTATATGATCCTGGATCTGTGTTCTTAAAATCAAACGAGATCGGATTGTCTGGATTACCAGTTAACGGATAATATCTACCTTCATTTAGCACGCCTCGGAAATAATAATCAGTATTCTCGTCTGCTCCCATTCCGTCCGCAGTGCCTAAGAAACCAATTTCTTTATCTGTTTTTGGATCCACAAGAAAGAAATCAAAATAACGCATATGTGAATTTAATTTAAAGTTTGCTCCAATTGACCATCTTGTCGCATTACTTCCTGCTTCATATGGTATTGTATAGGCTGATGGATTACCTTCCACATAGTCAATTCCTTCTTTTACAGTGTGAATCGCAAATGGAATTTTATATGTTTCATCAGGATTCTTTTGATTTGTGTAAACAATATATCCTTCATATGTTCCTAGTTTTGCAGATTTAGGAACATTGATCTGAGCATCCATATTTGCACTGCTGTATTTTTTTACTTTTACAGATGACTTCACATCTAAAGTAACACCATTTGCTGCTGCATCTTGGTCTGCTCTAGAATCGTCTGTAAAACGCGCATCTAACGTCTGGAATTGAACTTTTACGTCATATGTCTTATCGACAGAAGACTTATTAAATAACGTCATTGAACGTTGATCTGTTAAATCTTTACCTTCAACGGCTTGTTCACCGAAACTTAAAGCACCTGTTATGTTTTTTATTTGTTTAATTCCTTTATCTGCTAAAGTTGTTGTACTATTTGTTACACTTTTTACAGTTGAAGTTTTATCTTTCACTTGGATTTCGGTTTGAGCATGAACTGCATTGTATGGATCTACGCGTCCTGCCCCAACTTCATATACACTATATTTATCAGATAATGGATCTGCTGTATTCATCAGTGTTGCCTTAATGTCTGATGGAGTCATATCAGGATGTGCTTGCTTAATTAGTGCTGCTACCCCTACAACGTTTGGTGTTGCCATCGATGTCCCAGATAAACGCTCATAAGCATAATTATAGTTTCCAATTTGATCTGCCCCGTGCATATAAGAAGGTACAGTTGAGAAAACAGATACTCCAGGTGCCGTTACTTCAGGCTTTATATCGTATAAAACACGAGATGGACCACGTGAGCTAAATGG
>NZ_JBHJTJ010000020.1:0-81830 GCF_042267765.1 Gottfriedia sp. NPDC056225
GTAAAATAGGTGCACACCCAAGTGAGCACCTATGAATGCATTTGTCGTATTAAATCATTTCCATCTATTTATGAAAAAGAAATCTTCAATTGGGTTAACAGATGTTAAAACGCCATTCTGAGATTAAGATATTGCAATGAAGATTTTAGATCCATTAAGGTTAGAAAAAATCAATGAAGCAACCACAGGACCTATTGAAGTAAAGCAACCAAACAAGAAAGCATTAAGGAAAAGTAAAGAGAAAAAGTCTATTGTTTGGGGTGTCTTAAAATGAATAAGTGTTGTAATTCAGTATTTAAGAAGGTTAAGAAATTGCGGACATATTAAACAATCAAAGAAACAAAATCCTGCAATATACTTCTCAAAAGAAAATCCAATCAATGAAACTTCCCCAAAGATCCCACATTATCTGGAAATATTCAATGTATTTAACACTTTAAAGAATTATATTAACGTGTATGATGTAGAAGTGAAATTAGGTTCTAAAAGTACAGTTGAACCAGATGCATTTATGATCTTTAACAATACTCCATTTTTTGTTGAAGTCCAGCTCACACATTACAGTAAATCAATTATGAATGAAAAATTAAAACGATATGAAGCTTATTTTCATTCATACGAATGGGTTTCGTTACAATGGCAACCCGAACAACCATTTTTTCCATATATAGTCATTTTTTCAGAACATCATTATGAAATCGATACTTTTCTTCAAGTAATTTTATTTAAATCTGCTAACGATTTAATGATAAATAGTGCATTAGGAGGATAAAAAATTCTTTTTAATTTATTGGGAGTATTTAGAGTGAAATATCGAGATGTTGTTATAATAAATATATAAATATAAAGACTCCTATAGAGATTTAGGAGTCTTTATATTGGTTCACACATTTCGAAGTCTCACACCAACAGAAACCACATTTTGTTCACGAACTTTTAAAAACTCAATTAAAATCTATGAATTAAATGATGATACAATTGAGTAAAAGATTATTAAATGAACTATTTGATTTATAGGGTCATAAGTAATACTTATTACAAATGATAAGTTACTTCTTATTTACTTATGATATACATTGTAATAATATATTATTGTAAGGTATTGAAAAGTTTGGATATAAAATATATTCAGACATTTTTTGCTTAATAGGGGGAAGAACAATGGGGAAAAATGACGTTTTCCAATCTCGTTCGACATTTACTGCGAACGATAAAACTTATCATTATTATCGCTTAAAAGCAATTGAGGAAGCTGGAGTAGCTAAAATCGGTAAATTACCTTATTCGATTAAAGTGTTACTAGAGTCAGTTCTTCGTCAAGTAGATGGAAGAGTAATTACAAAAGATCATGTTGAAAATTTAGCAAAATGGGGAACAAGCGAGCTACAAGATGTAGATGTTCCATTTAAACCTTCTCGTGTTATTTTACAAGACTTCACTGGTGTTCCAGCTGTAGTTGACTTAGCTTCATTACGTAAGGCAATGGCAGATATGGGGGGAGACCCTGAAGTAATCAATCCTGAAATTCCTGTAGATTTAGTAATTGACCACTCAGTAATGGTTGATAAAGCTGGTACTATAGATGCATTAGATTTCAATATGGATTTAGAATTTTCTCGTAACGAAGAGCGTTACCAATTTTTAAGTTGGGCTCAAAAAGCATTTAATAACTATCGTGCAGTACCACCAGCAACTGGTATCGTACACCAAGTTAACTTAGAATACTTAGCTAACGTAGTTCAAGCAGTTGCTAATGCAGATGGTGAAGTAATAGCATTCCCAGATACTTTAGTAGGTACTGACTCACATACTACAATGATCAATGGTATCGGTGTATTAGGTTGGGGTGTAGGTGGTATTGAGGCTGAAGCAGGAATGCTTGGTCAACCATCATATTTCCCAGTTCCAGAAGTAATCGGTGTTAAATTAACTGGATCTTTACCAAGTGGAACTACTGCAACTGACGTAGCGTTAAAAGTTACTGAAGTTTTACGTAAAAAAGGTGTAGTAAATAAATTCGTTGAGTTCTTTGGACCAGGTTTACAAAGCATGCCTCTAGCAGACCGTGCAACAATCGCAAACATGGCTCCTGAGTACGGTGCAACGTGTGGATTCTTCCCAGTTGATGCTGAAGCACTTAACTACTTACGTTTAACAGGTCGTAGCGAAGAGCAAATTCAATTAGTAGAAGCATACTGCAAAGCTAATGATTTATTCTATACTGCAGATCTAGAAGATCCTACATTCACTGATTTAGTTGAAATCAATCTTTCAGAAATTGAATCAAATCTTTCTGGTCCAAAACGCCCACAAGATTTAATTCCATTATCAGAAATGAAAAATGCATTCCAAGCAGCAGTTTCTGCTCCAATGGGTAATGCAGGTTTCGGTTTAACTGATGAAGCATTAAATAAAGAAGTAAATGTTAAATTCGAAAACGGTACTGAAACAACTTTTAAAACTGGTGCAGTAGCAATTGCAGCAATTACAAGTTGTACAAATACTTCAAACCCATACGTAATGTTAGGTGCTGGTTTAGTAGCTAAAAAAGCTGTTGAAAAAGGTTTAACTGTGCCTGCTTATGTAAAAACTTCATTAGCTCCTGGTTCTAAAGTTGTTAGTGGATATTTACAAGAAGCTGGTTTAATTCCTTTCTTAAACCAATTAGGATTTAACATTGTTGGTTACGGATGTACTACATGTATCGGTAACTCTGGTCCATTAGCACCTGAAATGGAAGAAGCAATTGCTGAAAATGATATGTTAGTAACATCTGTACTTTCTGGTAACCGTAACTTTGAAGGACGTATTCATCCTCAAGTTAAAGGTAACTACTTAGCATCACCACCATTAGTAGTTGCTTACGCGTTAGCTGGTAATGTAAATATCGACTTCTCTGTTGAACCAATCGGTCAAGACAAAGATGGAAACGATGTATTCTTAAAAGACATTTGGCCAACATCTGCTGAAGTACAAGAAGTTGTTGCTGCTACAGTTACTCCTGAATTATTCAAGAAAGAATATGAAAGAGTATTTGAAGATAATAAACGTTGGAACGAAATTCAAACTACTGATGATTCATTATATAAATGGGATAGCGAATCAACTTATATCGCTAATCCGCCATTCTTTGAAGGTTTATCAAAAGAGCCAGGCGTAGTTAAACCATTAGCTGGTTTAAAAATCGTTGGTAAATTCGGAGATTCAGTAACAACTGACCACATTTCACCAGCTGGTTCAATTGGTAAAACAACTCCTGCAGGACTTTACTTACAAAGTAAAGATGTTAAACCTGTAGACTTTAACTCATATGGTTCTCGTCGTGGTAACCATGATGTAATGATGCGTGGTACATTCGCTAACATCCGTATCCGTAACCAAATCGCACCAGGTACAGAAGGTGGATACACTACTTACTGGCCAACTGGCGAAGTTATGTCAATTTATGATGCAGCAATGCGTTATAAAGAAGACGGTACTGGATTAATGATTTTAGCTGGAAATGACTACGGTATGGGAAGTTCTCGTGACTGGGCTGCTAAAGGAACAAATCTTTTAGGCATCAAAACAGTTCTTGCTGAAAGCTTCGAACGTATTCACAGAAGTAACCTAGTATTAATGGGAGTATTACCACTTCAATTTAAAGCTGGTGAAAATGCTGAAACATTTGGATTAACAGGTAAAGAAATCTTTGCTGTTACTGTAGATGAAAATGTTAAACCACGTGATCTTGTAAAAGTAACTGCAACTAAAGAAGACGGAACAACTGTTGAATTTGATGTAGTTGCTCGTTTTGACAGCGAAGTTGAAATTGACTACTACCGTCACGGTGGTATCTTACAAATGGTATTACGTGATAAATTAAATAACTCTAAAGTAACTCATTAATTTGATAAAAAAAAACACGGTCCTTATTGGATCGTGTTTTTTTGTTGCTTGAAAATATTATGGGATCGCTTTTAAAGTTGGGCATCGCAGTTAAAATCCGGGAGTCGCAAATAAAAATGGTGAATCGCAATTAAAAAGGGCAGTCGCAAATAAAAATGGATAAACGCAATTAAAAAGGGGCAATCGCAAATAAAAATGAAGAATCCCAAATATACTAACCCGATTTTATGATTTTTAAGAGAAATCTGAAAGAAATTAGATGAATTTCATCAAATTTCATTGAAAAGTGGTGTTCATTCTTCTTGTTTTATAAAAAAATATCGCTTTTTCACCATTAATTTAAGAATCGTAATTAAAATTCGGGAATGTATTTGCTATTACAATCCTAATATAGCTGCAAATCAATGGAATCGCGGTCGCACTATTATCATTACAAATTCCTCTAAATAATTAATAAAAATTACGAATTAATAAACCATTCATGTAAAAAATATAAAATGAGATAAAAAGTGGGATTTATTTCGAAATAATTTTTGAAAAAAAGTATTAAAATTAAAAGTCATTCTGTAGTACGTAAAAAAAACGCTTTGAAGATATTCGGGCTTGTTCCACTTTTGTATTTATTATGGTTAAATAGAGATAGTTAATTAAAAGGGTGATTTGTATGAGAAAAGTAATTCCTTTGTTAGTGCTTTTAGTTGCGTTAGGCTATTCATTTTTTCAATTATACGAGAAAAAAGAAGCAGAGAGTAAGGTTACTAGTAATAATGATGCGTATATTGCTTCGATTCAAAAATTGGGTGTTCAAGTTGGTCAGCAAGCACCTGATATTCAATTGATGACGTTGGATGAGAAGAAGGTTAATTTATCTTCGTTCAAAGGTAAAAAAGTTATCTTGAATTTCTGGGCTACTTGGTGTCCTCCTTGCCAAGATGAAATTCCGGCATTAGAGAAGTTTCATCAAGCACATAAAGATATTGAAATGATTGGTGTTGCAGATTATATTGGTGAGAAAAAGGATTTGAATTTTATTAAGAATTTTGTTAGTAAAAATAGTATGAATTATAATATCTTAATTGATGAAAATGGAGATAATTTTCGGAAATATGGTGTGATTTCAATTCCTACTACATATTTTATTAATGCGAATGGCGAGATTGTTTTTAAGCAAATTGGACCAGTTACTGAGAAACAATTAAATACATTTTTAAAATAAGAAAAAATTTACTAAAATGTAAGAAAACTCTTTTTTTTGTCAATACTAACAAAAAAGATGAGGTGATTGTAATGAGAAAGAAGAGACATAAATCGTTTCAAGAATTAATTAATGAAAATAAAAATTCTCTATTAAATGATGAAGAAGCTTTAAATAAAATATATGATCGCTTAGAAGAACGTTTAGAAAGAAAAGCTAAAGCAGAATAGACAAGAGTAAGAAGGAATTTATCCTTCTTTTTTGTTTTTTAAAATCGATTTTTTTTACATATTTAAAGTAACAAAACTCATACTATCGCTAGGGGGGCGATAAAATGGGAAATCCTAAAAAACATCCTAAAGATTTTGTACCAAATCATGTTGGTACTCAAAACAAAGCAGCTGGCGGAAATAAGGGTAAACAAATGCAATATAAAGATCCTACTGGCAAACAACCAATCGTTGATAACGGGTAATATTCAAAGCCCAAACCACAATTTTGAATTGGAGTGATTAATGATGGAATACAAATCAAAGCCAGATAATCGCAGTGATAATGCTGATAAAATTCAAGATATGATTAATAATACGAAGGAAAACATTAAAGAAGCAGAGACTTCAATGCAGATTGGAAATGAACAGCAAAAACAAAATGCATTAGAAAAAAATCAACGTCGTGAGGAATCGCTTTCAGCGTTAGAAAGTGAACTAAGGGACGAGCAGTCATTTAATAATACGAATGACTGAATAAAAAAGAAGCTAGGTATTCTGAGATTGACTCATAAATACCTAGCTTTCTTTTATGCTCTTTTTACGACATTAAAGTTAGCTTCTAGAAGCTCCCAATTTTGGATAAACGGTAAACCTAACTTCCAATAGGAAATACCGCGGATATTTTCTTCTTTTATTAAGTTGAATTTCGCCTGAATCGATCTCGCATCTTCAAACCAGACTTCATGTTTTTGCCCGTTGGATTCTGTGTAACGGAAATATGGTGCTTTTGCTTTATTATCAAAAAGAATTTCGTTTGTCATTTGAATTGCTAAATTTGTAGCTGCTTCTGCGCTTAAGGCTTTTGCCATTGTACCTTGTTTAAAAGGAACTTTCCAGTCAAAGCCGTATAAGTTTTGCCCCATCATAATTTTAGGTACTGGGATAACAGTTTTTGCGTAATTGATTACTTTACGAACTTGGTCGATAGGAGATACGGCCATTGGTGGACCACCTTGCCAACCCCAGTCATAAGTCATGATAACGACAAAGTCTACAACTTTCCCAATATTTGCATAATCATGTGCTTCGTAAAATCTTCCTTTTTGATTTGAGCTTGTTTTAGGTATTAATGTAGCACTTAATATGAATCCTTGAGGGAGTCTAGATTTTAATTTATTTAAAAAGTTAATATAAGGAACTCGATCTTTAGAAGCAACGTCTTCAAAGTCTACATTTACCTCTCTAAAGCCGTATTTATTTGCTGTGCTAATGATTGTGTTAATTAAACGATCTTGAACGGCTGTACTTTGTAAAATATCAGTTGCAAGTGATGTGGAGAATTGGCCATTTTCAAGATTTGATACAACCATCATATAGATATTACGGTTTTCCTTAGCGATTTGCGGAATATTTCCTAGTGGTGGCTCTGTTAAAGAACCATCCCTTTTTGCATCAAAGCTAAAATGTGCTAAATAGGTTAAAAACTTTCCTTCCCTGCGTGCAGCATCTTCTAGGGCAGGCTTAATAGGGTTTGAAGTAGGTTGTAAGTAGCCAATTGATTCGACGTTTCTTTTTTTTCGTGCTGGCAAATGTAGCTTTTGACCAACATTTAAAGATGCATATGGACTAATCCCACTATAGGTAGCAATTTGACTCGCTGAAACTCCATACGTTAAACCAAGATCATATAAATTATCTCCAGGTTGAACAATATATTCGTTTCCTGTAGTTGGTACAACAAGCGCTTGACCTTTTATTATTTTATAAGGAGCTACTAGAGCATTTGCATTTATGAGAGATTGTCTTTCAACTCCATAAAAATCTGCAATACTCATGACTGTTTCTCCGCTTTTAACTACATGAATTTGCATTTTTTGTCTATCTCCTTTCATCAAACGTAGATATTCGTCTCTATTAAATATATGCCAAAGAGTTTGGATTAGAAGAGAATAGGTGGAAAAGCAAATCAATTTCATTTTAAAAAGAAATAAACCTAGCCATTGACTAGGTTTTGAAAATATAATCATTATTTTGATTCGTTATTACTATTTGGATCAATAGGGAATTGAATGATATTAGCATCGCTTCCTGAAACAGTAGGTAGTTTACCATCCCATTTTTCTGCTTTTTTATATTCAATTAATTCTTTCGTTAATGAGTGCTGAATGACTTGGTTTGCTTTTGCTTGACCTTGAGCACGAATTAGTTGTGAATCAGCGTCAGCCTGAGCTTCTACTTTCTTCTTCTCAGCTTCAATTCGAGATGTTTCAAGTTCAATTTTTTTACGATCATTTTCTTGGGCTGCTTGGACTCTTGCATCAATTGCATCTTGTGTTTTTACATCAGGTTTTGGTGTTCCTAAAGTTAAATTTTCAACAAAAAATCCAAGTACTTTTACATCATCTTTATAAATTGTCTCAATATCTGCAGAGGCGTTACTAGATTTCTCTCCATATAATTGTAAAACTGTGTATTTCGAAACTGCAATTCGGGCTGCATCTTGTAATCGTTTCTTTAAATATGAATCTTCTATTTCTTCTATAGCAACTGGACCAAACTCATTAAACATTGAGACAACTTTTGAAGGATCAATTTTATATGTGTAAGATAAGTCCATTTCAATTCTTTTTCCGTCTGAAGTAGCTAGGGCAACATCTTTATATTCTACTGTTCGTAAGCGGACTGGATATTCGGTGACTTTATCAAACAAACCAACAAAATTCCAACCTTGTGAAAGTGTATTTTTTTGTATTCCTCCATTTGGTGAATAAACAACCCCTACATAACCTGGTGTTATTTTCTCAATAAATAAAGTAGGAATTGTAACAATTAAAATAAGTGCGATACCAGCAATGATCCCACCAATAATTTTACGATTCATAAATGATTTTTTAGTTTCACTTGGACGAATTTCCATTTTGCTTTTCCTCCTTCTCCTTCAACATATTTTTTACTTTTACTGTTTTGTCACCGATTTTTTCAAAGGTCGGTGAGAGAAGTAGCCATAAACCGAATAATAAAAGAAGGATGATGATAATTGACCCTAATATGACCTTCAATAAAATCTGCCTCCCAATTTTAGAATATTAGAAAATGATTAATTAATTATAAGAAAATTATAACATTTAGTGTATGTTAAAAAATAGAACAATTATTAATTTTTTGGTAAAGTAATCTGTAGAAGAAGATGAGGTGAAATTATGTTTATATCAGAGAAATTAGTTGAAGTAAGATATGCAGAAACAGATGCAATGGGTGTAGTTTACCATGCAAATTATTTAGTTTGGTTCGAGATTGGACGAACTCAATTAATCAAAGACTTAGGCTTTAATTACGCAGAAATGGAATCACAAGGAGTGATTTCACCTGTTATTGATTTGAATGTATCGTATAAGAAAAGTCTACGATATGGACAGACTGCTAAAGTTAAAACAAAAGTAAAATCGCTCACACCACTTAAAGTTATATATGAATACGAAATAATAAACGAAGAAGGAGATCTATGTTGTGTTGGGAATTCGACACATGTCCTTGTTCATAAAGAAACATTTAGACCGATTAAATTTAAAAGAATGTTCCCTGATTGGTATGAAGCTTATGAGAAAGCATTAGAGTAGGGTTAAAAGTAAATAACGGTAATAGAGCAATGGTGTTAGTTCAAAAAAGGTAAAATGGCAATGGTTAGGTAATGAAACGGATTCAGAAGTGCTTATGGTAAAGGGTAAATAAAAAAGATTAGAGATGAAAGGTGTTTAGACCTTAATTTCTCTAATCTTTGAGTTTTTCTTAAGCTTGTGATGAGCTTTTAGAATTTAACTTTTGGTTCAGTTTTATTTTTGATTCTTTTAATATTTGCGCGATGTCTATATACGACAAAGATTGTTAATACGATTAGGATATAAGTTAGTATGTAATCATCGCCTTTTTTAAATTCAATGATGAATGATAAAACTGTGGCAATTACTGCTGTTAACATTGACGATAATGATACGTATTTTGATATTTTTAAACTAATCCCGAAGATTATAATTATGGCAACAAAAAGGAGTGGGGATGCGTATAATAAAATCCCAGCTGAAGTTGCTACTGCTTTTCCACCTCTGAAACCGGCAAAAATCGGATACATATGTCCAATTACAGCGACTAGTCCAATGATTAGAGGGTTAATTCCATGATAATGGAATATTACAGGTAATGAAGCTGCTAGTGTTCCTTTTAAAATATCTCCAAGTGTTACAATAATACCGGCTTTTTTACCTAATGTGCGGAATGTATTTGTTGCACCTAAATTTCCACTACCGTGTTGACGAATATCTACTCCGTAAAATATTTTTCCAACTACTAAACCGAATGGTACAGATCCGATTAAATAGGCTAGTACTATAATGACCAAGCTCATGTTCTAGCTCCTTTTCAAACTAATATAAAATAGTGCAGTATCGTATCATTTTATCACAATTTTAAGCGGAATTATAGATAAATAAAATAGAATATGACTTAAATAGCAGGATTAAGAGAAAGAAAAGGGAAGTAAGGTTATGTAAATCAAAGAAGAAACGCTTATGGCTAGAATCTGTCAATTTTAACACCATAATCCCTAAATCTGTCTTTATTATTTTACTTAATGGAAGGAAAAAATTATGAATCCGACAGTTTTATTAATTGAAGATGAAAAAAGATTAAGAGAAATTGTAAAAGACTTTTTTGAAAACGATCAGTTTATCGTCATCGAAGCAGGTGATGGAGAAGAAGGAATTAAGAAGTTTAATGAGAACCAAGTGGATTTAATTATTTTAGATTTAATGCTACCTAAATTAGATGGGTGGAAAGTTTGTAAGTTAATTAGAGAGCAATCTAATATACCTATTATTATGATTACTGCCCGCTCAGAAGAAGAGGATCAATTATTAGGATTTGAATTAGGTACTGATGAATATGTGACAAAGCCGTTTAGTCCTAAAATACTTGTTGCAAAAGCAAAAAGTGTGCTTAGACGAACAACTGATCTAAAAGAAGACGATAAAGATACGAAAATGATTTGTGGAATTACAATTAACACTTCGTCAAGGACAGCCTCTATTAATAATGAAGCCTTGTTGCTTACGAATAAAGAATTCGAGTTATTGTGTTACTTAATTGATAATAAAGGCATTGTTTTAACAAGGGATCAACTACTGAATAATATCTGGGGTTTTGATTACTTTGGAGATGGTAGAACAGTTGATACGCATATAAAAAAACTGAGACATAAATTGGGAGATAAATCAAAGCATATAGCTACAGTTATAAGAGTGGGCTATAAGTTTGAGGAGTAGATGATGAAAAAGAGTATTGTTCGTAAGCTTTTTTTATCCATAACTTTGTTGTTAATCATTTTTTTAATCATTGTTTTTGTAGGTCAGTCAGTCTTTATGCAATCCTTTTATACGAATAAAAAAGTAAATATTGTTTCAGAAGAATTGACTAAATTTGCAATGGCGTATAAAGCAGGAAAGTATAACAATACCCAGTTTCAGCAGGAATTAACTAAGCTTTATTCAAAATATAACACAACTTTAGCGGTATTGGATAAAAGAGGTGTTCTTAAAGCCGAGAATAATTTTGATTTAACGGTACGTACAGACGCAGGAAAAAAAGTATATGTGCCTTTAAATAATCTACTGTATTCTGATCAAATAGATAGTATTTTAAGATTAAATATTAAAGAGAATTCAAGAATTACAATTCGGGGTTTTGTTCAAGACGATTATTTTATTCCGCTTTATATAAAAACGAATATGGGGGTGTGGGAGGAGGAAAATCAACCTACTAATCCAATACAATTATCAACTAAAAACAGCATCCAGGAGATGGTGAATGTTGAAATTAAAGGAAAAGTAGTTACTTTACATCTACCTATTGCAAATCAATATACCTATTCTGCTCAAATGAATTCATTGATGGGCGCAATTACTGATTGGACCAAGAGTGATGAGGATTTTTCCGGCTACACAGAAAACGATTATCCATTAATTTATCGCTATTTTGATAAGGCAAATGGATTAGAAAACAAAGTGTTTATTTATCCAATCAATACAAATAAGGGGTCTAAGGAAGTTATTTTTGCGATTACATCCCTTCAGCCAGTAGATGAAGCAATGTATGTTTTAAAAGATTTTTATATTTATGCTTTTATTGTTGCTTTATTATTGATTGTGATCATTTCTTTTTACTATTCTAAACTGATTACAAAGCCTTTAATAAAAATGAGCGCTGTTACAAATCAATTAGCAAAGCTGAACTTTAACGAGAAAATTGATATTGAATCAGAAGATGAAATTGGACAATTATCAAAATCGATTAATTCATTATCAGAAAATTTGGCTAGCACAATCGAAAATTTACAACAAGCAAATCATAAATTAATGCAGGATATTGAAAAAGAGAAACAGTTAGAAGAAATACGAAAAGAGTTTATAAGTGGTGTCTCACATGAGTTAAAAACTCCTTTAAGTATTGTACAAAGTTATGCAGAAGGTTTAAAAGATGGATTAAATATTGAAAAAAATGGTTATTATGCAGATGTAATCCTTGAAGAAGTTGATCGCATGAACGGTCTTGTAGTAGATATGTTAGAGCTTTCTAAGCTTCAATCAGGTACATACACACTTAAAAGTGAACCTTTCTTAATTGTGGATTGCATAGAAAATGTAATTATTCGACTGTTTGAAAATAGTTCGAATGATAATCCATATAAATTTAATTATAATCTTGATGAAGAAACGCTAGTAATTGGTGAAAAAAGAAAAATAGAACAAGTAATCATTAATATTCTTTCAAATGCAATCCATTATGGTAACCCGGGAAGTATCATAAAAATAAATTTAATAAATGAAGGGGAATATGTGAAAATTTCAATATTTAATGAAGGTAATCATATTCCGGCTGATAAGATTGATAAAATTTGGGATCGCTTCTATCGAATTGATGAATCTAGAAATAGAGAAAATGGTGGGACAGGGTTAGGTTTAGCAATCGTAAAAACAATTCTTGATTTACATCATTCAACTATTAAAGCTCATAATAAAGAAGATGGTGTTGAATTTACTTTTAATTTAAAAATTTATTCAAATTATGTTTAAAAGTTCACAGCAAATACACACGGGTGGGTTAAATTAATATCAATTAAAGATACTTACATATTGGAGGAAAGAATTATGGGATACTATGATGAAACAGATTTAAACAATGAAAATCCAAACAATCATAAAAGGCAAACGAGAAGTAGACGAGGTGGTTATCCGCTTGTAACGGGATTTATCGGAGCTATTATCGGTGCTGTGACGATCTCAATTGTTTCACCCGATGTTTTTAACTTAACAAATAAACCTGCAAATTTATCAAATGATACAAATACAGTACCAACACAAGTTATTAATGTCTCGCGTGAAGACTTAACAACTACAATTCAAAATGCACGCAAATTCGTTGTTGGTGTAAACAATTATCAATCTTCAAATCCATTCTCAATGGAAACTGAAGAAGCTGGATCTGGTTCAGGTGTTGTTTATAAAAGAGTTGGAAATAAAGCATTAGTTGCTACAAATAATCACGTTGTAGCTGGTGCTAAACAGTTAAAAGTTAAAATGGCAGATGGGCAGTTAATTGATGCCAAACTTGTTGGTACAGATGAATTATTAGATTTAGCTGTAGTAGCAATTGATGCAAAATACGTAACAAATATCGCTAAATTAGGCGACTCAGAAAAAATTAATGTTGGCGAAACAGCCATTGCAATAGGTAATCCATTAGGATTTTTAGAAAGTACTGTAACAGAAGGTATTGTAAGTAGTAAAGCACGTGAAATTCCACAAGATATTGATGGAGATGGAGTTGCTGATTATCAAACACAAGTAATCCAAACTGATGCAGCAATTAATCCTGGGAATAGTGGTGGTGCTTTAATTAATGCTAAAGGTGAAGTAATCGGTATAAATTCAAGTAAAATAGCAGAACAAGCTGTTGAAGGTATTGGATTTGCGATTCCGATTAATATTGCTAAACCAGCGCTAGATCAAATTGAAAAATTTGGTGAAGTAACTAGACCAGTTATGGGTGTTGGCTTAAAATCACTTGATGAAATTCCTCAATACAATATCGAAGAAACATTAAAATTACCGAAATCAGTTACTAAAGGAGCAGTTGTTACACATGTTGATCCAAACACACCTGCTGCAAAAGCTGGTATGAAACAATTAGATGTAATCGTTGCACTTGATGACAAACCAGTAACAGATGTAATCACAGTAAGAGAATACTTATATTCTCACAAAAAAGTAGGAGATCAATTGAAGATTACTTACTACCGAGATGGTAAGTTGAAAAGTTCAACTTTAACATTAGCTTCTAGTCAATGATTGACAGATAAATGATTTTAGAAATATGATAAAAGAAGATTAAATAAGCGAAAAGTTGTTCTTTTCGCTTATTTATGTAAATTGTCAAATTGAAAGGGTGATTCGTTTTGAGTAAATACCCATCAAGAGAAGAAATTGGACAGATTCTAAAATCAAGTAAAGTAATTGCAGTAGTTGGCTTATCAAAAGATCCATCAAAGACGTCCTATATGGTGAGTAAAGCAATGCAAGATGCTGGATATAAAATTATTCCAGTTAACCCTACTGTTGATACTGTGTTAGGAGAAAAAGCGGTATCAAGTTTAACAGAAATCAAAGAAAAAGTTGACATTGTAAACGTATTTAGAAGACCTGAACACCTGTTACCTGTTGCACAAGAGTTTTTGAAAATTGATTGTGATGTTTTCTTTGCACAACTTGGCATTGAAAATGAAGAAGCATATCAATTGTTAAAAGAGAATGGTAAAACTGTCATAATGGATCGTTGTATAAAAGTAGAACATGCAATGACCAGATAGTCCGTTAAAAAAACTCACTGTAAAAGCAGTGAGTTTTTTTAACGGAAGGCATGGAGCAGGTATAGAAAGATTAAAGAAATTTTATAACTTCTTCTCCCGTTTTTTCACCATGCTCTATAAATTTTTTTCGTGTTCGACTTGTAAGTTAGGAAAAAAACCATTAACATGAACGATTAGAAGAAACATTTTATTTATATTATGATATAATGGAACAGATGTTCTTATATAGGTTTTTAGTTAGAAAGGAGAAATGGTGTTGGCAAAGAATGATACAACATATAATGAAGATGCGATACAGGTACTAGAAGGTTTAGAAGCTGTACGTAAACGACCTGGAATGTATATTGGCAGCACTGATAGTAGAGGTCTGCACCATTTAGTTTATGAAATCGTAGATAATTCTGTAGATGAAGCATTAGCTGGGCACGGTACTCAAATAGATGTGATTATTCATAAGGATCATAGCTTAAGTGTTAGAGACCATGGGCGTGGGATGCCAACTGGTATGCACAAAATGGGGAAACCGACTCCTGAAATTATTTTAACTGTTCTACACGCAGGCGGTAAATTCGGACAAGGTGGCTACAAAACTAGTGGTGGCCTACATGGGGTAGGTGCATCAGTAGTTAATGCGTTATCAGAATGGTTAACAGTAGAAATTCACCGTGAAGGAACAATTTTTAAACAGCGTTTTGAAGATGGTGGGAAACCTGCCACTTCACTAGAAATCGTTGGTAAGACGAAAAGAACTGGTACGACGATTCATTTTAAACCGGATCCAACAATTTTTAGTACGACAAATTTTAACTTTGATACTTTATGTGAAAGACTGAGAGAGTCTGCCTTTTTATTAAAAGGCTTAAAAATAACAATTAAAGATGAACGCCATAATACTTTCGAAGAGTTTTATTATGAAAACGGTATCGAAGCGTTTGTAGCGTATTTAAATGAAGAAAAGGAAGCACTGCATCCAGTTGTATTCTTTGAAGGACTGCAACATAAAATTGAAGTTGAATTTTCGTTCCAATTTAATGACGGATATTCAGAAACGATGCTTTCTTTCGTAAATAATGTTCGTACAAAAGACGGTGGTACTCATGAAGTTGGTGCGAAAACAGCTTTAACGAGAGCATTTAATGAATATGCAAGAAAAGTTAATCTATTAAAAGAAAAAGATAAAAATTTAGATGGAGCGGATATCAGAGAAGGATTAGCTGCTATTGTATCTGTACGAATTCCTGAAGAAATCCTTCAATTTGAAGGACAAACAAAAGGTAAATTAGGTACAAGTGAAGCAAGGTCAGCTGTTGATTCAGTGGTGTCTGATCAACTAGCATATTTTCTCGAAGAAAATCCAGATATAGCGACTTCGTTAGTTAAAAAATCTATAAAAGCGTATCAAGCTAGAGAAGCAGCAAGAAAAGCGCGTGAAGAAGCAAGAAGTGGTAAAAAGAGAAAGCGTTCAGAAACATCATTAAGTGGTAAGCTTACTCCTGCTCAGTCACGTAATCCACAGAAGAATGAATTATACTTAGTTGAGGGTGATTCAGCAGGTGGAAGTGCAAAACAAGGACGAGATCGCCGCTTCCAAGCAATTTTGCCTTTACGTGGTAAAGTAATCAATACTGAAAAAGCGAAATTAGCGGACATCATGAAAAATGAAGAGATTAATACAATTATTCATGCAATTGGAGCAGGAGTAGGTAGTGATTTTGAAATTGAAGATGTTAATTATGACAAAATTGTCATTATGACCGATGCTGATACAGATGGAGCGCATATACAAGTACTTTTATTAACATTCTTTTACCGTTATATGAAGCCATTAGTAGAAGCTGGTAAAGTTTATATTGCCTTACCTCCTTTGTTCAAAGTAAGTAGAGGTACTGGAAAAAAAGAAGTAATCGAGTATGCTTGGTCTGAAGTAGACCTACAAGATGCCATCAAAAAAGTTGGTAAAGGATATATGATTCAACGATACAAAGGACTTGGTGAGATGAATGCTGACCAACTTTGGGATACAACAATGGATCCAGAAACTAGAACACTTATTCGAGTGAAAATTGATGATGCTGCAAGAGCCGATCGTCGTGTAACAACACTAATGGGTGATAAAGTAGAACCTAGACGTAAGTGGATTGAATCAAATGTAGTATTTGATTTAGATGAAGAGGATAAAATTTTAGACAATGAACAAGTTGAAGTAGATTCAGAAGGGAGCAATGTCTGATGCAATCATCGGAAAAATTATATAATATCCCTTTAGAAGACATATTAGGTGACCGTTTTGGTCGTTATAGTAAATATATTATTCAAGAGAGGGCATTACCTGATGCCCGTGACGGATTAAAGCCTGTACAAAGACGTATATTATATTCAATGCATGTTGAAGGTAACTTACAAGACAAACCATACCGTAAATCGGCTAAAACAGTCGGTAATGTTATTGGTAATTATCATCCGCATGGTGATACTTCTGTTTATGATGCGATGGTGCGACTTAGTCAAGATTGGAAATTAAGAAATGTATTAGTTCAAATGCATGGAAATAACGGTAGTATTGATGGAGACCCACCAGCTGCTATGCGTTATACCGAAGCTAGATTATCAGCAATAGCAAGTGAATTGTTAAGAGATATTGATAAAGAAACAGTAGATTTTGTTCCTAACTTTGATGACACTAGTATGGAACCAGTTGTTTTACCATCTATGTTTCCAAATTTACTAGTTAACGGTAGTACAGGAATATCAGCAGGTTACGCAACTGAAATACCTTCGCACCATCTTGGCGAAGTAATCGATGCGACAATTATGCGTATTGAGAATAAAAACTGTTCAGTAGATGATTTAATGACCGTAATCCACGGACCTGATTTTGCTACTGGAGGGATTATTCAAGGTGTAGATGGGATTAAAAAAGCATATGAAACTGGAAAAGGTAAAATCATCATTCGCAGCCGTGTTCACACTGAAGATATTCGTGGTGGAAAACAAGCACTAATCATTACAGAAATTCCTTCAGAAGTTAATAAAGCGAATTTAGTAAAGAAAATGGATGAAGTTCGTCTTGATCGTAAAGTAGATGGAATTACTGAAGTGCGTGATGAAACAGATCGTACTGGTCTACGCATTGTTATCGAATTAAAGAAAGATGCAAATAATGAAGCAATTTTAAATTATTTATATAAAAATACTGAACTTCAAATACCTTATAACTTTAATATGGTTGCGATTTATAATCGAACACCTAAACAAATGTCTTTACCTGCTATTCTTGATGCTTATATAGAGCATCAAAAAGAAGTAATTACAAACCGTTCAAAGTTTGATTTGAAAAAAGCGAAAGCTCGTCAACATGTTGTTGAAGGTTTAATGAAGGCACTATCAATTTTAGATGAAGTGATTTCAACAATCCGTTCTGCAAATGACAAACGTGATGCAAAAGACAAGTTAATCGCTCAATTCGAATTTACTGAACTACAAGCTGAAGCAATTGTTATGTTACAGTTATATCGTTTAACAAATACAGATATTACTGCATTACAAGAAGAAGCTGACGAGTTGGATAAGAAAATTAAACAACTTGAAGCAATTCTTAACAGTGAAACAAAGCTACTATCCGTTATAAAAACAGATTTGAAAAAAATCAAATTAAAATATGCAGATGACAGACGTTCTACAATTCAAGGAGCGATTGAAGAAATTAAAATTGCTAGAGAAGATATAATTGCTCAAGAAGATGTCATTGTGACAGTAACTAGCGAAGGATACGTTAAACGAACAAGCCCAAGATCTTTTTCTGCCTCAAATGGAAAAGATTACGGTATGAAAGAAGGCGACCGTTTAATATATCAAGTGGAAAGTACAACAACAGATACGCTGATTCTATTTACTTCAAAAGGTAATTATTTATACTTACCAATTCATGAAATGCAAGATATCAGATGGAAAGATATGGGGCAACACGTTGCGAACATTATTCCAATTGAACGCGACGAATCAATACTTTCTGCAACAGTTGTGAATAATTTTGAAGAAAATAAAGAGTTTATTCTTTTTGTAACAAAAAATGGAATTGTAAAACGTACAAGCATTCAACAGTTAAAAGTTCAACGCTACTCGAAACCACTAGTCGGAATGTCGATTAAATCCGATGATGCATTAATTTTTGCAGGAGTTACCTCGGAAACAAGCCGAGTATTATTGGCGACTAGCGCTGGATACACATTGATATTTAATGTAGAAGAAATAAGTATTCAAGGCTTAAGAGCTGGCGGAGTTAAAGGAATTAACTTAAAAGAAAATGATATTGTTGTATCAGCAGACATTATAAGTGAAGAAGTGAAAGAAATATTCTGTGCAACACATCGAGCAGCCATTAAAAAAATGAAACTCGATACAATTCCTCAAAGTTCAAGAGGTACACGAGGCGTTAAAGTATTAAGAGACTTAAAAAACAATCCTCATTTATTAATTGGCGTATACGCAGTTAATCAAAATGATATGTTTGCATTGCTAAGTAAGTCTGGACAATTTGAAACGATAGACCCAACTGATCTAAGAAATAGTGATCAGTATAGCAATGGATCATTCATTATGGATACAGATGATTCTGGTGATATAAAGACCATTATTCGATACAAAAAAGAAGAAAATAATTAGAGAAGAAGAGGATGTCCTAAAAGTGTTACTTAGGGACATCCTTTTTTTATTTGTAGACTCTATTTAAAAGAAGAGTAGTTGACATAAGGTCGAACTGCTAATAAAAATGTGACAAGTGCAATATGGTTTTGGTAACTGCAAATTAAGGTCCGGGTGCAAATAAAACAGTTGAATGTACAAATAAGGATTCGGGAACTGCAAATAAACATGAGGAATGTGCAAATAAAATTAGTGAAACTGTAATTAAATTGACTAGCATCACAAATATGATAAGAAATTTCCTATACCGGTAAGGGTATTCTACATTACAAATGCTTCAAATGCAGATGCACAAAATATAAATTTAATAAATTTGCTCTAATTCTTACTAAACCGACTAAAAAAGTGAAGAAATCTATTAACTATCTATAAAGTTGATCGGAAAATCTACTCTAAGTGAAAACCCCAACAAAAAATACCCCATTGCTGTTTCTAGAGAGTTTTTGACTAGCAATCTGCCTTAATTTATAGATAGTGATCGCTTATTTGTCAATTTTAATGACTATAAATTACTTCTTTTTTGTCGAATTTGTCGAAAAATAGATAATGATTTTAGAAAAACAATTTTTTCTTAGTAAACTAGCAAAACACATTAAAATCTTACAATTTTACGTTATGAAAATAAGAAAAAATCAATTTTAATGAAATTTTAATGGTAATAATTGTCTAAAAAAACAGTTAATCGACAGAATTGTCGAAATATTTTGAATCAAAAGAACTTGTCTAACGAAAAAATATAGCTTACTATTTTCTTAAGAATTTTAAATTTTCAAAAAATAGGTTATTAAGGGGGCGTACATATGGTTTTTAAGAAGGGTTTTGCAATTTTAGCTTCAGTTTCGTTAACGGCTGGTATTTTAGCAGGTTGTGGGAATAGTTCAAAGGATGGGAATCAGGTTATTAAAATTGCGACAAATACCCCATTATCTGGGAATAACGCAATTTTAGGGGAGTCCATTAAGCTTGGAGCTCAACTTGCTTTAGAGGATCAAAAAGCAGCTTTCAAAAAATTGGGCTTTGATTTAAAGATTGTTCCTTATGATGATCAAGGAGATCCAAAGAAAGGTGTAGCGAATGCAGAGCAGTTAGCTTCAGACAATCAAATCCTTGGTGTTGTTGGACACTTAAACTCAGGTGTAGCAATTCCATCTTCTCTAAAGTATGAGAAAGACCATATCGTAATGGTTTCTCCTTCAAATACTGCAAATGAAGTAACTGACCGTGGATTAGGAGTAGTTAACCGAATTTGTGCTCGTGATGATTTCCAAGGTCCTGCTGGTGCAAATTTTGCTGTGAAGACATTAAAAGCTAAAAATATTTTCATCATTCAAGATAAAACGCCATATGGAACAGGTTTAGCAAATGAATTTAAAGCTGCTGCTCAAAAATTAGGCGCGAAAATTTTAGGTGAAGAGGGTATCTCAGTTGGTGATAAAGATTTTAACGGTGTATTAAATAATGTGATTGCGAAAAAGCCTGATTTAGTATTCTTCGGTGGACTTTATGCTGAAGGAGGAATTTTATTAAAACAAGCTCGTGATAAAGGATTAAACATCCCATTCATGGGTGGCGATGGAATGGACTCTTCAGGTTTAGTTGATATTGCTGGAGATGCAGTTAAAAACTTCTATTATACTTCAGTAGCTGGTGACACGTTAAAAACAGATAAAGGGAAAGCATTTGCAGATGCTTATAAATCTAAATTTAATAAAAATATTGAATCTTTCTCATCATACGGATATGATTCTGCTGGTGTATTATTGGAAGGATTAAAAAATGCAATCAACGATAATAAAGGAAAAACTCCATCTCGCGAACAAGTTGAAAAGGCCGTACGTGCGATCCAAGATTATGATGGTGTAGTAACCAAGGTTGGTTTTGACGATAAAGGGGACAACAAATACGCGAAAGTATTTATCTATACGTTTAAAGAAGCTAAATATCCTGGTACTCAAGAAGGCGAAGTAACTAAACCATAATTAGTAACATAGCCTACTAATACGAGGGAAGCAAAGTGGTGAAAAAAAAGAAAAGAGTATCACGTTTTACGGGATACTCTTTTCTTCTCAATAAGATGAGAAAATTGTAAGATTTTGGAAGTTAATAAGAATTAAACTACATTATTTATATATAGGAGGTCTCATACATGAATGAAGTAATCCAAACACTACCTCAAGTACTAATAGACGGTCTTGTTTTAGGAGCAGTGTACGCAACCGTTGCACTCGGTTATACGATGGTTTATGGGATATTAGAACTAATTAATTTTGCACATGGTGAAATATTCATGGCGGGTGCGTTTATTGGTACTGCGGTATTAATTACTTTTACTGGATTAGGTTTATTAAGTAGTTTACCTGCAATTATCGTATTAGCAATCGTTTTAATTATTGCATCTGTAGCAACTGGATTTCTAGGCATGGGGATCGAGAGAGTAGCGTATCGCCCATTACGAAAAGCACCAAAGTTAATTACATTAATTACAGCAATTGGTGTTTCATTTTTACTTCAAGATATCGTCCGTTTTATTGCTGAATTAAAAGAAGGAAATTACATTATTACTGGCCCATCATTATTTTCAGGACAACACCAAATTAAAACTAGTTCAATCTTTTCTTCATTTGGGAATGCACAAATTAAATCAGCATCAATCATTATTTTAGTTGTTGCAGTAGTAATGATGATTTCATTAGATTACTTCATCAATAAAACAAAATGGGGTACAGCAATGCGTGCAGTTGCTCAAGATCGTGAAACTGCATCATTAATGTCTGTAAACGTAAACAAAGTCATCTCGTTAACATTCTTTTTAGGTTCTGGATTGGGTGGTGCAACTGGTGTGTTATTCGCATTACAGTACAACACAATTGATCCGTACATCGGTTTTATTTTAGGTCTAAAAGCATTTACAGCAGCAGTATTAGGAGGAATTGGAAATATCCGTGGTGCAATGTTTGGTGGTTTATTAATCGGTGTAATCGAAGTATTTGCAGCAACAAATTTATCAACTTTGACACATGGCATTTTCCCATCAGAATATAAAGATGTATTTGCGTTTGGAATTTTAATTCTAGTTCTAATATTCAAGCCAGAAGGTTTATTAGGTAAACCTGTAGCTGAGAAAGTGTAGGTGAATTAGATGAAGAGCTTATTAGAAGGGTTAAAACAATCAAATAAACTACAAGGAATTTTCTTAGGAGCGTATATCGTTGTTACATCATTAGGATTATACTTTTTGCAAGAATCCGTAACAGCATTTCTATTAATCCTGTTCTCACTTTATTTATTATATAAGACTAATTTTCCAGTCAAATTAAAGTGGAGCATTGGAATACTAGTTTTAACTGTGATTATGCCATATGTTGCATCACAAGGGACAGCATTTGAATCATATATGGGTGTAGCCACTTTAGTTGGAATTTATGTTGCAATGGCACTTGGATTAAATATAGTAGTTGGTTTAGCAGGTTTATTAGATTTAGGATTCGTTGCATTCTTTGCAATCGGTTCATATACTTATGCAATTTTTTCTACCAAACAAGTAACGAATTTCTTACATTTTGATTTTCTTCCTTTTTCAGGAAATTCATTTTGGGTGTTCATTCTAATCGGCGGAATTATTGCAGCAATCGCGGGTGTATTATTAGGTATTCCTGTACTTCGAGTAAAAGGTGATTACTTAGCGATTGTAACACTTGGTTTTGGAGAAATTATTCGTATTGTATTTAATAACTTAGATCGACCAATAAATATTACTGGAGGAGCACAAGGTATTTCATCTATTCCAGCACCTACAATTTTTGGATTTGAGATTAGTAATTCAGGACAATTTTATTATGTCGTACTAGTTGTCTTAGCAATCGTTATTTTAGCTGTTACTAGATTACAAGATTCTAAGCTTGGGCGTTCTTGGAAAGCAGTACGTGAAAATGAAATCGCAGCACAAGCGTCTGGTATCCACTTAGTACGAACGAAATTAATTGCGTTTGCAATTGGAGCATCTTTCTCAGGAATGATGGGTGTAGTATTCTCTGCAAAGCAAATGTTCATTGACCCTACAAGCTTTACATTACTTGAATCAATTACGATCCTAGTAATGGTAATTCTGGGCGGAATGGGTAGCGTTCCAGGCGTAATTCTTGGAGCAGCACTTGTTACAATTTTAAATCTACAAGTTTTAACAGAAGTTACAAATTATTTAAACCAATTAACATTAGATGGAGTAATTAACCTACCACCAGCTCTATCACCTTCTAAAATGCAACGTATGATTTTTGGACTGATTTTAGTACTTGTAGCAATCTTTAGGCCTAAAGGATTATTACCTGCCAAAAATAAGATTGTTCCAAAAGAGGATGTAGTAGATCTAGATCAAAAAGTAGTCGAAGAAAATCAACGCTCAGTTTCATTTTAGGAAGGAGGTTATCAAATGTTAAAAACAACGAATTTAACGAAAAACTTTGGTGGTTTAACTGCTGTTAATAATGTAAATATTGATATAAAAGAGGGTTCAATAACAGCTGTAATCGGGCCAAATGGGGCTGGAAAAACAACATTTTTCAATATGATTACAGGTGTATATACTCCAACAAGTGGTGAAGTTTTGCTGGGTAATGAGAGTTTAGTAGGATTAAAACCACATAAAGTAAATAAAAAAGGTATAGCTCGTACATTCCAAAATATTCGTTTGTTTAATAGTATGACTGCTTTAGAAAATGTTATGGTCGGGATGCATCAGCATTTAAAATATGGTGTTTTTTCAACACTATTCCATTTACCTAGCTTTAAAAAAGCAGAGAAATCGGCGATGAAAGAAGCGTATAAATGGTTAGAATACGTTGGATTGGCTGATGTTTATAATGAGGAAGCATCAAGTTTATCATACGGTGCACAAAGACGACTTGAAATTGCTCGTGCATTGGCATCTCAACCAAGAATCTTACTTTTAGATGAACCGGCTGCAGGGATGAATCCGAAAGAAACGAAAGAATTGACTGATTTAATTTATCAAATGAGGGATGATCTAAACTTAACAATCGTATTAATTGAGCATGATATGAAGCTTGTAATGGAAATTTCGGAATATCTATTTGTACTTGATCACGGAGAAAAAATTGCAGAGGGTAAACCTCTTGAAATTCGAAATAATCAAAAAGTAATTGAAGCTTATTTAGGAAAAAGTGCAGTGACTACTGCATAGTGAAAGGAGTAAAGAAAAAAATGACGCTATTACAATTAAAAGATATTAACTCTTTTTACGGTGGTATACAAGCACTGAAAAATATTAACATAGAAGTAAATGAAGGTGAAATTGTAACATTAATAGGAAGTAACGGTGCTGGAAAATCTACTACTCTAAAAACAATTTGTGGGCAAGTTAAACCAAAATCAGGCAATCTGATTTATAAAGGTGAAGAAATTGTAAAGCTACAATCTCATGAAATCGCTTTAAAGGGGATTGCACATGTACCAGAAGGAAGAAGAATCTTTTCTAAACTAACTGTAAAAGAAAATTTAGAAATGGGTGCCTTCTCAGTTAAAGACAAAAAACTAATCGCAGCCCGCATGGAAATGGTATTTGACTACTTCCCAAGACTCAAAGAACGCCTAAGTCAAAAAGGTGGTACGATGAGTGGTGGAGAACAACAAATGCTTGCAATCGGTAGGGGACTTATGATGGGACCATCATTACTAATGCTTGATGAACCTTCAATGGGCCTTGCACCTATTATCGTTGAACAAATATTTGAAATCATTGAGCAACTAAACAAACAAGGAATGACCATTTTACTTGTTGAACAAAATGCTTACCAAGCTTTACAAATCGCACATCGTGGTTACGTAATACAAACAGGTGAAATTCAAATGGTTGGTGAAGGTAAGGCATTAATGAATGATGAAGAAGTGAAAAAAGCTTATTTAGCTTGATAATAAGGTAAAATTGAAGGAAAAGGGCTATCTCAGGTAAACTGATAAAGATAGCTCTTTTTTTGTTTGAAAAAGAACCAATCATTTGTTGATAAGTTTGAGTAATTAGCGGTTTAAACTAAATTTTGAAAAAGCCGTCATTTACGGTCATTATTAAACCCCAGCACATCTTTGCAATTTTTCGTACTTACAGAAAAATAAAAAAGAGGATGTCCTAAACATATCATGGTTAGGATATCCTCTTCTTACTATTAAATATTATTTGTTCGAAATAAATTCCGAAATTTTTAATTGATCTTCATTTGAAGCATTGTTAATTGAAGATTGAAGTGATTCCTCTAGTAAACTACGATTCTTGTAAAAATCTTCATGTTTACTATTATAATAGTACTTCACTGCTTCTAAATCTGAGAAAAACTCTTTTCCAAGTTTTAGAAGAAATGTTACTGGAAGTCCTTCGATCACTACATTACTTACATTTTCAGAAATTTCATTTACCGTACTGTTTGAAGTTGAAATCATTTCTTCGTTTAATTCTTTAACTAATAACTGTTCGAACCCTTTTATTTTGGTATTTCTTTTGTTCACGATTCGTTTTTTGTTCGTCTTTAATAAACGAATGGAATGATGTTTATCAAGCAATACTGCTGAACGTTTCTTTTTCTTTAGAAAAATGCTGCTACTCAAAACTAGCACTCCCTTCTGGTAGTATAGGTATATAAATAAAACAACTTTTCTATCATACCAATTATTGTTCATACTGTAAAGGTTTTATCTTTACATGAATATTCCTAGAAATATTCAAAAAATTCGACGTATTTTTTAATACTAAATTGATCATAATAATATTTGACTTACTAGTTGTCACTTTGTTAAAATAACAACATATTATTTATTACATATAACGTTGACGGAAAGAAGTAACTAAAGATTATTTTGCTTAGCGAATTGAGGATAGTGGGAGCTCAATCAAAACCTTTAGCGAAAGGCATTCCTGAGTTAATTCTTAAAGTGGACAATTTTTTTAATTGTCAACTAGGGTGGAACCGCGGGTGCATATACAGCTCTCGTCCCTAGGCTGAAAATGCCTAAGGATGAGAGCTTTTTTATTTCATTCTTACATTTTCAAAAAAACAATTGAAAATTGGAGGCAAATGAAATGTCAGAAAAATCGATGGATGTCGTAGTAAGTCACGCTAAACACAGAGGATTTGTATTCCCAGGTTCTGAAATTTATGGTGGTTTAGCAAATACGTGGGATTATGGTCCACTTGGTGTAGAATTAAAAAATAACGTAAAAAAAGCTTGGTGGAAAAAATTCGTTCAGCAAAGTCCATATAACGTTGGATTAGATGCTGCAATTTTAATGAATCCACGTACATGGGAAGCTTCAGGTCATATTGGAAACTTTAATGATCCAATGATTGACTGTAAAAATTGTAAAGCTCGTCATCGTGCTGATAAATTAATTGAAAATGCACTTGATGAAAAAGGAATGGAAATTATCGTTGATGGTCTTCCATTTTCAGAAATGGCGAAGTTAATTGTAGAACATAAAATCGCATGTCCTGATTGCGGTAGCCATGACTTTACAGATATTCGTCAATTTAACTTAATGTTTAAAACATTCCAAGGTGTTACTGAATCTAGCACAAATGAAATTTTCTTACGTCCTGAAACAGCTCAAGGTATTTTCGTAAACTTTAAAAATGTTCAACGTACTATGAGAAAGAAAGTTCCATTTGGTATTGCTCAAATTGGTAAAAGCTTCCGTAATGAAATCACTCCAGGAAATTTCACGTTCCGTACTCGTGAATTTGAACAAATGGAGCTTGAATTCTTCTGTAAGCCTGGTGAAGAGCTAGAGTGGTATAACTATTGGAAAGAAACTGCTAATAAATGGCTTTTAGCTTTAGGTATGAACGAAGAAAACCTTCGTTTACGTGAACATAGTGCAGATGAATTATCACACTATAGTAATGCGACAACTGACTTTGAATATAAATTCCCATTTGGTTGGGGCGAACTATGGGGCATCGCGTCTCGTACAGATTATGATTTAAAACAACATATGGAATATTCAACTGAAGATTTCACTTATCATGATGCAATCACAAATGAAAAATACGTTCCATATTGTATCGAACCATCATTAGGTGCTGACCGTGTAACATTAGCATTCTTAATTGATGCTTATGATGAAGAAGCATTAGAAGATGGTACTTCTCGTACAGTAATGCGTCTACATCCTGCATTAGCACCTTATAAAGCAGCGATTTTACCATTATCTAAAAAATTATCTGAAAATGCACAAGAAGTATTTGCTGCATTAGCAGAAGACTTTAATGTTGACTTCGATGAAACGGGTTCAATTGGAAAACGCTATAGACGTCAAGATGAAATCGGTACTCCTTTCTGTATCACGTACGATTTCGAATCAATTGAGGATGGAAAAGTAACAGTTCGTGACCGTGACACAATGGAACAAACTCGTGTTGCAATTAGTGAACTACAATCATTCTTAGCAAATAAGGTTAAATTTTAATTTAATTATTGAAAATCTGATGTCCTTTTGGGCATCTTTTTTCATATATTTTACTAAAGCTTGTTTAAAGTTTAAGAAATTTACTAAAAATGGTAAAATAAAGGTATAAAATAAAGGAGGACTTTAAATGAGGAGTTCAAATCCTATCTTAAATTCTGAACGTTTATCAAAATCAAGATATTCAGCACAAGCAATGACACTAGGTGGTACAATTAGTAAAACAATCATTGCATTAGTATTATTAATCGCAACAGCTGGATACTCTTTTTATTTAACTTCTACAGGTACACTTAATTCGAAAGTGTTTATTGGATGTTTAATCGTTGGACTAATACTTGGATTCGTAACATCTTTTTCACCAAGAATTGCTCCAATTACTACACCAATCTACGCAGCAGTTGAAGGAATATTAATTGGAAATATCTCAGCAGTCTATGAAGCAACCTACGGAATGATAGTATTACAAGCAGTCTTATTAACGATTGCAATCATTGCTGGAACGTTGATCTGTTACGCTACTGGACTTGTAAAAGTAACACATCGCTTTAGATCAATTGTATTTGGTCTAACGATTGGTGTTCTATTATTTTATTTAATGACAATGGTTCTACAGCTTTTCCATGTTCCGATTCCATATATCCAACAATCTGGACCAATTGGAATATTTGTAAGTTTAGCTATTCTTGTGATTGCTTCACTTAATTTATTCTTAGATTTTGATTTAATTACGAGTAGCGTTAAACAAGGTGCACCAAAAGAATTTGAATGGTACTGTGCATTTGGTTTATTAGTCACTGTAATTTGGGTTTATATTGAAGCTCTTCGATTTATTTCAAGGCTTCGCGATTAATTGTAGTCATATTAAACCTTACTCTCAAATGAAAGTAAGGTTTTTTACTATATTAAAAGTCTGATGTTTAAAATGATAAGAAAGTAGGGAATTAAATGAGTAAGAAAAAATTTGAAGTATTTGAAAACGAAACAATTAATGATTGTATAGAAAGAATGCAAAAAGAAGGGTATACACCGGTTAAAAGAATGGAAGTTCCAATCTTTTCAGAGCAAATGGTAAACGGAAAAGTAGAAATCGAACCAACCGGAAGAAGAATCGTATTTGAAGGAAAATTAAGTGCAAATTAAAATGCATAAAAAAAGTAAATTATTGGAAAAGTAACTTTATATGAATAAAATATGAGGTGAAAAATATGCATAAATTAGCATGTCCACGCTGTAAAACAAACAAAAGTAGATTTTATTTAATTGAACAAAATCCAAAAGCTGTTAAATTAAATGCTCAAAGCGGAGATATCGAACAAGAAGAATATATTTCAGGTGGATTAGATCCATTTTTTGTTCCATATAAAGGACCTGAGTATTTAGTTCAATGTGGAGCATGTGGTTTAATTGAGCAAAGTGTAATGTTTGAAAAAACTGCTGATTCACTGTAGTTAAATTGTTGTAAAATGACAAAACTTAGTGTGAATTTACAATATTTAATGTGAAAGTACAATATTTAAGATGAATTTACAACAATTAAAGTGAATTTACAATAGTTAATGTGAAAAAGATGTTTCTGTAAAATTTGTATAGTTATTCAAATATATGAATAACTATACAAAGTGTTTTCTTTAAAAAAAGACATTGATAAAATCAATGTCTTTTTTTAAACATATATTCTAATTATTTGTTGATCGCAATCTCCATATGAAAGATAACCGAGTATGATTTAAATTAATATCGAATAGAGGGTTCAGTATGGATTTTATAAGTGAACTTCAAAATTATGTAAAAAGTATAATGAATGACAAAGATTCAAAAAAAGAGCTAATCAAGATATTTAAGAAAAATACCTTGGTGAAACTAAATTATAATATAGCAAGTTCAAAAGCGAAACAAAAGCTAGAAAACTTTATTTCAGGTGCCGGGATAAGCCAAGCTTATTTAGGGATATTAATGATATCGATAAATGAATTCAAGAAATATCCTATTATCAGTATGATTCCATTTGAGAACCAAAAAAAAGCCATTTCTTGGAAAGTTACGATGGACATGGTTATAAAAGGGATAATATCGCCATTCAGTTACCCTTTTATAATCAAAGATAAAAAGACAATTGATTGCATCCGGGACACTTTTTCGACTGTAATTGAACTAAATAAAGCTAAAGACGAATCAACATTTCAATCAAATTTAATCGAATTTAACTCACTTTTTAAAAGAATTATGAAGAACCCTTAGGTAAAAAAGTTCAAAACATTATATTTAAATAAATTGAGTGATTGAAGTGCTAAAAATATAAAGAAAAGATTATCAAAAAGATGATAGTCTTTTTTTTATGGTCAATTCAGTGATCGTATTTGAAACTATTCAAAGCACTAGGTATGCCGAAAAGATATGGAAATTTTCTTCCTACTTAACAGTTGTATATTGATAAAAATTGGAAGAAAATTTCACTTCTTTAATAAATCAAAAATGTATATCCTAGCCCAAATTAACATCATTATGTATCCAAAGCATTGATAATTCAATAAGTTTTGTATACAAAAGTGTATCCGAAAATGTAAACGGTGCTTGTCCCTATAATAGGTAATATGACGTTGACGAATCTTTTTTTTTATTGCTAAATACTAACAGTGTCCAATTTGACAATTATTACATATGACGAACGAGAACGTATGTTCTATAATGTAGAGTGAAGTATTTTGAAATGAGGTGGAGAGGATCGCTAGTAAATATCGTTATACAAAAGCAAAGCATAATCGTTTTATAAAAGAAGGAAGAGGTCAAGGAGAAGGAAAAGAATATAGCCCATGGATCGATACGAATGACGTTCCTTCTGTTGGACGGGTTCATCGAGTTTTAGGGTATAAAACTGGAAGAACACATGCATTTTTTTCGGATTTAGAAGAGAAGTATTTTTATCTATGTGAATGGTCTAAAAATATAAAGGATATCCGAGAACAATTTCCTTTGAATCTTGAGGATACCATTCGGATTTGCGAAGAATTAAATATTGACCATCCATTCGATCCGAAAACAGATGTTTATATCCCTTTTACAACTGATTTTCTGTTAACAGTTGTTGAAAATGGGAAAGAACGGTTCTTGGGGCGAACTATTAAGCCTGTGATGGATTTAAATAACTTACGAACTATTGAAAAATTTGAAGTCGAACGAATATATTATTCAGAAAAAGGGATTGATTGGGGCATTGTAACTGAGAAAGAACTCCCAGAACAGCTTGTAGCAAATATTGAAATGTTATATACATTCTATACTGTCGACAAAAATAAAGAATTTTTACCTATTTTCGTTGATGATTTATTAACTATACACGGGAGTCCAAGTGTCATTCACTTTTGTAAGACATTTGATAAAAGCTATCAGCTTGAAAATGGAACTGGTTTAGGATTATTTAAATGTTTAGTAGCTAGACGCGTGATTGAACAACATGATTTTCAAGTAAAGTTAGATTTTACACAGCCGATTACTGAGTTTATTGCAAATGAAGAGGAGGCAGGCTCAATTGTACAATCATTTTGTGGTAAATGAAGTATATGAAGATTTAGTCAATGATACATGCTGGCGAATTTTATGGATCGATTCCGATTATGAACAAGCCTATATTATCAACTTAAATAGCAAAGGAATGCCTAAGTCGGAATTCATCATTGAACTCTCAAGGCGAGTAGAAGAAAATGAATGGAAAAAAAATGTAGATACCAATTTGAGATTAATGCTACTAGAAGATTGCACACCTAGTGAACGGTTAGCATATGAAGAGGCTTGGGGGTTGATTAAAGATTTAGCAACAAATGAACCAAGGATTTATGGTAAAAAACGGGGGCAATTAATTAAAGAAGTAGCAAATACAAGAAAGGTAGATTTTCAAAGAATTTATCGACTTTTAAAAAAATATTGGCGTGAAGGAAAAACGTCACTTGCATTGGTTCCGAATTATTCTGCGCGAGGTGGAAAATCCAAAACGAAAAATAGTCATCATGTAAAACTGGGTCGTCCGACGAAGTATGGTAGTGAGGGCTGTATTATCACAGATGAAATCAAACAATTCATTCGGAAAAGTATCAAAAAACACTATTTAACAAGTAAAAAAACAAATCTTAAGTTTGCTTATGAGATGATGCTCGAAGAATATTTTTACGAAAATAAATACGTAGTCGATGGCGTTGAAAAAGTTATTCTTAAATCTCCTGATCTCTATCCGACGATTCGACAATTCCGGTACTGGTATAAGCAGTTATTTGATAGTGAAGATGTTCTTAAAAAACGGCTTGGAGAGAAAGCATTTCAACGGAATCATCGTGTGAAAATTGGAAAAACAACGAATGACGTATACGGACCAGGTCATCGTTTTCAAGTGGATTCAACCAGGGGTAATGTTTATCTTGTCTCAAGTTTTAACCGTTCAAAAGGTGTTGGACGCCCTGTTGTTTATTTTATGATTGACGTATTTAGTAAATTGATTACAGGTTTTTACGCTGAGATCGAATCAGCTTCTTGGCGAACGGCTAGTTTTGTCATTCGGAATGCTGCATCTGATAAAGTAGCGTATTGTGAAAAGTTAGGCGTTACTATTCCAGAATCGATGTGGCCTTCGCAACATTTGCCACAAAAAATTCTTGCCGACCGTGGAGAATTTCTTTCAAAAAATGCACTAGGATTAATCGAAAACATGGGTGTCAGTGTCGAAAATACAGCGAGCTACCGAGCAGATATGAAGGGTGATGTTGAGCAGTTATTTCACCGAATGGACGAGTACTATAAACCATTTTTGCCAGGTTATATTCAGACAGACTTCGGTGAACGAGGCGCAAAAGACTATCGTTTGGGTGCAAAATTGACCATTGAGGAATATCGGAAGATCATACTTCAGTTTGTACTCTATCACAATAATCATAGTCTAGAGACTTATTTATTAGACGCTGAAATGATGAGTAATGGAGTAGAACCAATACCTAGCAAACTATGGGAATGGGGTATTCAACACCGATCCGGGAAGCTTCGGACATTCCCTGAGGATTTTGTTCGACTCATGACATCCCCCCGTAAAGAGGGGAGTGTCACAAAAGATGGGATTCGATACCGTAAATATCATTACTCGTGTGAGAAAGCTATCATAGAGAATTGGTTTTTCCATGCAGGTGAAAAAGGTGCATGGAAAGTGAAGATTAGTATTAATCCTGATAATGTAGGGGTTATTTATATCCATTATGATGGTGAATTACTTGAATGTATGTTACTAGAACAATATCAATCTTTTAACGGAATGTCTTATGAAGAAGTCGATCAAATGGAGGATGAGTATAAGGTGTTAAAGAAAGAATTAGCTCACTCGAATCAACAGTTAAAAAGCGACGGTTATCAAACGATGAAAAGTATTGTGAATGGTGCGACGACTGAAACGAATGCTGCGCAAGCAGAAGCTGGGTATATAACGAAAAAAGAAAAGATTGGTAGTATCCGAGAAAATCGAGCAGAAGAAAAAGAACAACATCGATTATTGAATCAACAAATCGAACCGAAACAGAACGTGCACCTTTCAGAAAAAGATGAAGAAGAAGATTTACCAGAATACCCATCGATTGAACATCTTCGAAAAAAAAGAGGACTTCACGGAAGGAGACGATTAGGTGGAAATTGATCAAATTAATGAAGAAAAATACATCTTATTGCCTAGCGGTATAAAAGCGATAAAAGCGAATTATCGAACCGACGAAAAAATATCAAAATATCGTGATAATCCATTAATTACAGCATTACCAAAAATTATGAGCGAATACGACGCGTTTGAATTTATGAGCCACTATCCATCAATTGAACAGAATCTCTCAGAGTTTCATGATAATGAGCGGTTTCATTCACTGACGTCCGTCAAATCATTTTTTCATGTGGGAAAATTACATTTGAATCTTGAAATGACGTTTTCACGTTTTTTACGAGACAGCTACGTCGGGCGGAATCCACTCGATAAAGATCATGCGACAAATTTTCACATCCTTCATAGTCAATTGAACGCGGGTGAAGAGTTGTACTTACCGCCAAATTCGTTAAGCGAGGCAACCAGTTTTAGTTTAATTGGATATTCGGGCATGGGAAAATCAACGGCGATTGAACGAATTTTACAGTATTATCCGCAACTGATTATACATCCCGCACCAGTTGGTACGACACAAATCGTCTGGTTAAAACTCGATTGCCCTCATGATGGGAGTATGAAAACGCTATGTGTCAGTTTTTTTGATCAAATTGATCAATTACTAGGTACGACTTTTTTAAAGCAATACAAACGTACATCTGTGTCTACAATGGTAACTGGAATTGCCAAAATTGCAAAAACGTATTGTATTGGTGCGATTATTATTGATGAATTACAACATTTAATCAGACCCAATAAAACGAGTGAAATGCTCATGAACTTCCTCGTTACATTAGTGAACGTTGTCGGTGTTGGCGTGATGGTGATTGGTACGATGAAAGCGAAACAAGTCCTTCAACTCGATTTTCGAATTGCCCGAAGAAGTATAGGGAAGGTTTGGAAACCATTACCATTTAGTGAAGAGTGGCTCACATTTACAAATGAGTTATGGGACTATCAATGGACAAAAGAGTTTATCCCGCATGACAACGAACTAAGTGAAGTACTATACGATTGTTCTCAGGGAATTACGGACTTAGCCGTTAAAATTTTTACGGTTGCACAAGGGCGTGCGATTATCCATAAACGAAAAGGTATTAGTGAAAAATTAATGCGTCAAGTCGTCAATGAAGATCTGGCGATGATTAAGCCGATGTTAAAAGCGCTTCGTTCGGGTAATCCAAAGGCCATTATGAAGTATGAAGATTTGTATTCGATTGACTTAGAAGAACAACTGGAAGTGATGTCGACCTCGCTTGATAAAAACAGCTTAATCGAAGAACATCGACTAAGAGCAAAAGAAAAACGAATCAATCAAATTTCGCTTGAAGAAAAAGTCCTTACGGCGGTCATCGCTCTCGGGAAGAATGAGAAAAAAGCGAAAAAAGTGTTCGACCAGCTCATTAAACTGGACCCTCAAGCGGATGAAACAACCCTACTGGTTGGCGTATTACAGAAGATTGATGAAGAAGACGTGATCATTAAACGGACGAAAAAGGAGCAAGCAGAGAAAGAAGGGTTAAAAGTCCTCCTTCCCATTGCGGAACAAGCGAAAAAAGAGAAACGATTAACCTATGACCTGTTAAAAGAGGCAGGTTACATCAAAGACCCGTTACAAGAATTCATTCTGTAGGAGGCATCCAATGTTACCATTTTTCCCAAATCCGTATCCAGGCGAATTACTCGATAGTGTGCTAGCGAGATTTCACGCACGCTCTGGTAATTCACATAGTGGTCAAAGCATGAAACAATTGGTTGGAAATGAACAGATATTATTTAGTTATGATTTACCGTCCAGAATCGATACACTTGTTGACCGAATCAAGCATGTGAGTGCGCTTGATTCGGATATTTTTATACATGATCATACGTTGTTTCCCTATTATGCGTTTTATGGAACGAATGATCGAAAAAACAGGCTTCGAACATGCATGAAAAGTGATCGTGGAGAACAAATTCCGAGTCTTGCCGGAAAAGGCAGTAATAAACGGATTCAACTCGCTCATTATCAGTTCTGTCAAGCCTGTTTTGATAAAATGCTGGAACATGATGGGGAAACATACTGGTTACGTATTCATCAAACGCCAGGCGTGTTCGTTTGTCCTAAGCATGGTATTCCCCTTCGAGTTAGTGATGTTGAAGTACGGAGACGAAGCAGTATTCGATACAAACATCCGAATACAATGAAAACCAGCACAACGATCCAGTTAAAAAAGGAATATCTTCCCCTTTACCTCGAAGTAGCGAAACAGATTGAACGGTTGTATGAACAGTATCATGAAAAGAGAGAAGATTATTGGTATATAAAGGAATACCGTGCGCGAATGAATGCGCACGGTTATGTGAATATAAATCAGAATATTGAAATAAAACAGTTGATCAAAGCGATGGAAAAACGATATCCACATGACTTTCTCAAATGGTTCGAACTAGAAGAAATCGACAAATGGTTGCCACGTTTGTTATATGATGGAGCTGAAATTATTAATCCGCTGCCGCATCTTCTGTTGCATATCTTTTTTGAGGAAAAGAAAGGGAATGAGCGTGAAATCGAACAAAAACCATTTGGAAATGGACCGTGGCCATGTTTAAATCCCGCCGCAGATCATGTGCATGTCGCGACGATCAATGAAGTGGATATTACGATTGATTATGGTAGTAAACTACCGGTCGGTGTCTTTTGTTGCCTATGCGGGTATACATACCAGCGAATTGGTCCAGAGAAGACTGCACAAGAGCGCTATCGGTTCCAAAAAGTCGTTGAATATGGACAGATTTGGACAGATAAGCTTCTAAGGGCTTCTGAACTGTGTACGATGACTGAGTTAAAAGAACAATTCCAGACGAGTGACTATACTATACATACAATCTTAAATGCCCACAGCAAGCCTTTTCAAGTAAAAGCGAAAAAGAGGGATTATGCTCAAACGGATTATAGCTCCCCAGAATTGTTTGACCCGATTATGCTGGAAAACGTCAAACGCGAAGTGGAAAACTTATTTGCTCTGGAATCAAAACCAACTCAACTAACGATGGGCTATTTGGTGAAGCGAGTGAAAAAAGGGCAAATGTTGTATAAAAAACTAGATCAAATGCCATTAACAAAAACGTATCTGGCTGATAAAATTGAAACGAGAGAAGACCTTGAGCGCCGTTTAATTGATTGGGCGATAAAGCAATTGCAGCAACAACAACTAGTGATCAAAAAGACGCAAATTAAAAAAGTGTCCGGTATTTCGAAATGGAATGAGCCGGTCAAACAGTACTTAAATGACGCGATGAATAGACTGAATCGTTGAAATAGTGTGTGCACTGTAAAACGGGTAACTTTATTCAACATAATGGCAGTTTAGTTGCATAAGGTTTGTTCAGATTTTAATGAAAAAAGGCTAAATTCCCCCAAGTTACAAATACCCGTTATCTAGAAGGAGAATAAAAATGTATAATTTTGGTTTAATAACTACGTTAATCGACTTAGCAATTTTCATTTTAATAGGATTTGTACTATTTAAAATCGTAAAAAAAATAATATTATTTATAAGGAATAATTCATCTAGTTCAAAAGGTAAAATGAACGAATTAGAACAGAGAATAAGCAATTTAGAAAAGAAATAATGAAAAATCAAATTCAACTAACTGATGCATTAGTTGAACAACATGATCGGCTGTGATGGTCGATTTTTTTATGGAGCTAAATGGCAGTTTAATTGCATAAGGTTTGTTCAGATTTTAATGAAAAAAGGTGAAATTCCCCCAAATTACAAAAGTCGTTAAGCTGATATAATTAACTTAAAAATTTTTGAAGGTGGAATAAATATGAAAAAAATTATATGCATACTTCTTTGTATTAGTGTATTTTCATTACTATTTGGTTGTAATACGGATAAGAAGAGTTTTTCAGAAGTGTATCACGGAAATTTAAATGAAATTAATAAAATTGAAGTTACTAACGGTCAGAATGGAGAGAACAGAGTAATAACAGAACAGAAGGCAATTAAAAACTTTATTACTGATATTAAAGATATTAAAGTTTCCCAAAATAAAAACACTAATGAAAAGGGATGGTTATACAGTGTTACATTGTATAATCAAGACAAAAAGTTAATGAGTTTCACAACTAGTGAAATAGTAGGAAAGACAAAAAAAGATGATGCAAAATTGATTACTGCAATTGAAACATTATTGAATCAAAAATAAGTTTTATTCAACTAAAGCATGCATTAATTGAATAAGAAAAAGTAAAGATCACAAATTGTGATCTTTTTTCAATCTCTTATTCAACAAAATCGCAGTTATGCTGAATAAGAATAATTTTTGTAAAAAAGGCTAAATTCCCCCAAGTTACAAATACCCGTTATCTAGATATAATTAAATTTAAACAAACAAAAGGAGGGGGTTCTTTGTCCCGTAAAACCTGGTTACTTATTTTACTTTGTTGCTGTATTCTCTACGCCACATTACACGCAAGTCCTTCCCTTGCGATTCGAACGAAATTGTTTTTCACGTTTCACCCAAAGAGTGCGCTGAAGTCGAAGATTTCGCTACAAGCGAGAGAGAATAAAGGGTTTCAAACGTACTTACGTAACCACCATGCGAAGGCATATCAAATTAGCAATCCGCCAGCATCACTACAGCTGAATGATTTTATCGTTTATCAAAAAGGATTCATCTTCTCGGCGGAGTATCTAGATGACGAAATCGCTACGGTTATGGATTGGTAGGAAAAACAAAAAAAAGAAGTGTCATTTTGGCACTTGTTTTTTATCATTATGAGAATAGAAAATAAAAGGGTTATTAAGCAATAAATCTTATGCAACTACCATGGGAGTACGATATAAACTTCCATTCACTGTTGTGAATCTGAGGATTCATGGATGGCTAACGCATGCGTTAGTTGAACAACATGATCGGCTGTGATGGTCTTTTTTTTATGGAGCAAAATGGTAGTTTAACTACATGAGGATTGTCTTATTTTTATAAAAAAGGCAAAATTCCGCCAAGTTAAAAAGGAAGTGTACATAGTATAAGGAACTTTATGGGAGTTACTGAAAACATAGAAGCAGGCTGGATTCAATTTCTAATGAAAGTGACTAAATCATGAAGAATAAATTGTAAATGGAGTGAGATTTTGTTGAAAAAGCAAGTTGTGAGTTTACTGTTGAGTTGTTTAGTGGTCGTAAGTACAGCAGGTTGTAGTCAAACATCGGCAACCAATGGTCCAAAAGGTGTCACAAAGAAAATGGATGCTTTTATCTCAAATTATGTTGTAGATAAATACAAAGGTAATTTAAATAATCCGAGTGACAAAGGATTTGAGGTACACAAAATCTACGGATCGAAAAATAAGAATGATACAACAACAGTTTATCTTCAGTATTTTTATGAAGGATTTTCCTATTCTACAAAAGCAGAATTGGAAACTGGAAGTGTTGTGCCAGCATCAATTACTTTAAAAGAAAAAGGAGATTCATACAAAGTTGTTCGTTACGAAGAACCTGGTGATGGCGACATGCTCTATGATGATTTAAAAAGAATATTCCCGTCTAAGTATGTCAAACAAATCTCTCACGATCAAAGTATTGCAGCGGGTTTGCAAGATGAAATGGATAAAAAAGTCAAGCAATGGGAAAAAGAGAAAAAGAAAGTATAACAATTCCAAAAAGACACTAAGCAACTAACGCAAGCTTTAGTTGCATAACATGATCGACAATTTGTCGGTCTTTTTTTTTGAACATAATGGTAATTTAGTTCAATAATTCAACAAATACGTTCTAAAATTATCAATGAAAAAAAACATTTGAATTTGTCGAAAAATTTTTATGCGTTGATTGATTTTTTAACTTAAAAATTTGTATCAATATTCATTATAATAGGTTTATCCAAACGTAAAGACTTTGTATTCATTGTCCTACTTTAATTTGAAAGGGTTGGCTATATGACTGGATTATTTATTCAACTGTCCATTTTTGGTGCAATTATGGGTTTATTTTTATTACTCTTCAAGATTTTTCGAAGATATCAAAAAATTATTGCTCTAACTATTATTTTGGGTACTCTACTGATTTTTTTCTATGTAGAACATGGTAGCTACGATAGTAAATTTTGGTCAATTGTTTTAATTTGTGCGATACCTATTTCTTCACTTATTAGAAACATAATAAAAACTAAAACGTTGTAATCAATCATTACATATGATTATACGCAATCTTTGTTGCACGAAAGCATGCATTTGTTAAAAAACATGATCGACTGTATAGTCGATTTTTTTGTTGTTAGGTTCCTGCTTTATTTTTTTACCAAATTTTGATGATTGGCATCGCATTGGTAGACCTTTAAAATAGAACGTGTGTTCTATAAGAGGTGAAAAAGGTGATCAATCAATTTCCAACCATCTATCCAGACGAATTATTTTACAGCGTGATCGCGCGGTATCATGTTCGAACGGGGGATATGAGGCAAAAAGAGTCGCTCAACGACTTATTTAACGAAGTTTCAATATCGAAGCGGCCATATGTGGAGTTCCCATGTGGGTTAGAAAGTCTTCATTCGAAAGTGAGTCTGTATACCAATGCAACGGTAGACGAATGGATTCAAAAACATACGCTAGTTCCCTATTATGCCAGTTTTACAGGCGAGTCGAATCGGGGGCAATTAACGGAGTTAGTCCGAAAAGGTGAACGGAATGGACTGGTTTTTAATAGCTCCGGTGCGATGAAGTATACAATCCCTCCACCAACCTATTTACGCTACTGTCCGATCTGTTTAAACGAAGATGAAGCGACAGTCGGAGAAACGTACTGGAGACGGTCACATCAGTTGCCGGGCGTTACGGTTTGTGTAAAGCACGCTTATCCCTTACATGATAGCCAAGTTCTGTACGGACATCGATCGCATGAACCATACGTTGCTGCGACGTTTGATGTGTGTGATGGTGGTCCTAGTTTTATTCCATCGACAGCGAAAAGTGAATGGCTAGTGACTCGAATCGCGCAGGAAAGTGTAAAGTTACTAGCCAACCATCAGGGAATGGAGTTGACTAGGATTCATTCTTTCTATGAAAATGCATTACGCGAAAAAGGCTGTGTAGGCGTCAAAGGACGGTTTGATCATCAGGCACTATATCACTCGTTCCGCGCTTTCTTTGAACCGAATCTCTTACATGTCTTGCACCATGACCGGACATTTCAAAGTTGGCGCATGATCATGCCCCATTCAACGAATCGACCTGCACATCCTTTATCGCACATCTTGCTATTACTCTATTGTCATAAAACGGTCGATGACTTGATGAAGTGGAAAACCAAAGCGTATGAACCATTCGGAGAAGGACCGTTTCCTTGTTTGAATCGAGCTGCGTCGCATTACAGAAAAAACGTCATCCAATCCGTCAATGTGATTCGGAACAAAGTTCGAGGCTTGCCACAAGGCATCTTTTCCTGTCATTGCGGCTTTCAATATACGCGCTTGGGTCCGGATCCGCTAAAACAACAAATATTTGTGACGCATTCGGTTCGCAAGTATGGATCCTTATGGTACAATACGATTCAACAAATGGTGGACGGTGGTTATCCAATTTACCGGATCGCCCAGTTATTGAATGTGTCGAGAAGTCTGGTTCGAGAACATTATGCAAAAAAGTGTTATTGTGAGATAAAAAGGCAAGAAGGTATGTTGCTTTTCAGGCCAGTATTCTAAGCAAATTAATGTTTTTTTATCGGATTGCAAAAATTCGACTATAAAATAAAAGTGTAGTTGGATCGATAGGATGAAAAGCGGTACAATGCGTATTAGGTGAAAAGAGTGACACATAAAAAGGAGATGGAAAAATGAACGTAACTATTAGAAAAGTTTCAGAAGAACAAACGATAATTGAGGTTCAAACTCGTAATGGGATTAAAGAATTACCAATAACTAAAACTGAATTTGGCTATTCATATCCAGACTTTGCTGAGTGGGATATATCAGATAAAAATTACTATGATTTAGAAGAATTGGTGGATAACTTAGGTGATAAGTTAATGGGTAAAAGTTCATCATTAAATATTTCATATGGTGATTGATGTTGCACTCTACGGATATATGGTCTAAGAACCCTTCATTGTTATTTAGGGTTCTTTTTTTAATACCAAATATCTACACTTTTCTTTAACAGAGCCTTTGTGAAAAAAAAGATAAGAAGTATGAAGTCCAGAACTTATTAATTCTGGGCTCGCTGTTCGCTGATCCTTGTTCAACTTATAGGTAGTTTAGTTAAACAATTGTTTATTCATGAAATAATTAGATCAAAAACTCTACAATGAATGAATTGATTAGTTAAAAAAGAACAATGTTTTCCCAAGTTAAAAACATTTAAAATTCCAATGTTTTATGCTATATTTTCATATTTTTTCGAGAAATTCTTTGCTATAAAGCCAAAAATTAAGGAATAAATAGACTATATTTTCCCAATTTACAGCAAATTATACCTAACCTAATATTTAATGTGTCGTCACAATATGATATTTCAATTTACACCATAATTCGTATTTCAATTGAAACATGAAATGCGGCAAATTCTTTTATCTTAAAAATCTTTTGATCGAAACAGCAAATCAAGGACGCACCTAATCACAAAGTAATGTAAATAGGAGAATAACTATGAATTATTTATCAGGAAATGTTTCCCATACAATCACAGACACAAAAGACATCAACGATTCCATAGCTACTTATATCCCTATCATTTATTGGATCATAATAATTGGAAGTATCGTTGCACTCGTATTGTTTTTTTTAAGAAGAAACAGAAATCAATCCCACAATAGACAATCATTACAAAATATAGAATCTAAATTAGACAAATTAATTGAACTGCTTGAAAAGAATTCTAATTAAATCGATATAACTTAAGCATCCTTAAGAATTGAAATGAGGTATACAACTTATGACATATAGAGAACGTTTATTCAAAAATAGAGTGAAGCCTATTGTCATTATGCTGATGATATTGACAATACCAATTGTTTTATTTGCCATTTTATCTTTTTCATCTTACCCTGCCAATTTTTTTTATGAAGGTATCGGTCAAAGCTTTTTATCCGTTTTTATGTTTTTAATGGGCATAGAGCAATATATTTAAAAAAAGAAAGGTTTGTCAATCGCCTTCTTTGTTATAACGTTATTTTTAATTCTGGTTGCCGCACAAACCTTTTACGTTTCACATCTACACAAATAATTCTTATTTATGTTAATCAATCGCTTAGTTTATGTAGGATTTCAAAAAACAAGTATCTAGTTAAAGACATAACCTTGGATTTTTTAGGAGGATAAACAATGAGACATTTTAGTTTGATAAACACGCTAACCGACTTAGTAATCATCATCATAGTAGGGTTTATACTATTTAAAATCATAAAGAAAATCATCTTATTATTCACGAATAGTTCTTCTGTTTCAAAAAACAAACTAACGAATTCGAAAAAAGAATTAGCAATTTAGAAAAGAAATAACAACTTTCATTGATAAAAAGTAGAGGTGGGTAAATTGTCGGTTTTGAAAAAAACAGTCGTTGTTTTAGCGATCGTTGTATTTGTCATGTTGATTGGATTGAAACCAGTACTAAAACGAAACCCTCCTTTAGAAAGTGCTACGTTGGGTTGGACTCAAGATAAACACGCGGTCGTGATGGCCATAGGTAATAAAGGGTGGCGAAAAATAAAACTTACTGATGTGTTAGTGAACAACAATGAACAACCATTAAATGTAAAAATCCAAGTAAGCAATCCAACCGAACCATTCATTATTTCGGATTCGTTCAAAGATCGTAAGAAATCTATCATCAAAGATATTGATGATGTTGAGATTAAACCTCATACATCACTTACAAATAGCCTCAAAAAAGTAAACAATGGTACATCTACAAAAAAAGATAGAACCTATGGATTGAGCATTGTCCAAAACAAATCAATCCATCAAGTGATCATTAAATATCGTTATTTGAGTATCCCCTTCGTGAAAGAAATTGCCGTTAAATAAAAAAACGCATTAACAATGTAACTAACCGATTCATGAGGTAAATAAGATGGATCGGTTGGATAGTCGATTTTTTTGGATTTAAACAGCAGACAAATTGAATAGGTATTTGTAGTAGTAATTCTCCGAGAATGTTAAATCATTTGAAATTATATATGTAAAGGATGTTTGATTTGCTAATTACATCAAATGAAATTGTATTGGGTTTGATCATAGTAGTGGTGGGATTCATAACCATCACTCTTAAGTTTAAGAGACGTGTGCTATTTGTATTACTTTCAGTCCTTGTATTCGTTCCACTTAACCTCTTATTCGACTATTCGCATTTCGCCATTTGGCTAAAAATACTCTGTTTCTCTAGTCTATATGTACCCTATTCATTTTGGTTAAGAACTAAATTATTGAAGTCGAAATAACGGAATTAGACTATAAATTCCTTTGCAAGTATCAAACAGTTAGTTGATGATTGTTATTTAAAACAATGATGATTTAAAATCACATCTCATATTATACAACTAGAAGATAGTTTAATTTATCAAAAAGGAGAGTCTGTCATTGAAAACATTAACAGATGAATTAGCAGACGAATGGGCAAGTATTCTATTTATCATCATATTTTTTCTTATGACTGAGTCAAAATGGGAAAAACATGAAATTAACTGGTGGTTTTGGTTGGGTCTCATCTCCATCATCGTTTTTATGACTAGAACAATTATCAAGATTACAAAATCATATAAACATAAAGGCATTTAAAAACAGTTTGTTCAACTAGAGGTTACTTTAGTTGAAGAATGTGAACGGCTGACTGGTCGGATTTTTTTATTGAGCTAATGTCAGTTTAGTTGCATAAAAAAATTAGAATTGACATATTTTTTCAAAACTAAAAATCACATCAATTTGTCATACAATAATAATAAGTACTTTAATTAAAAACAGATTTGGATGATTGGAGGCGATTTTGGTTAGGCACATGTTTTATAAGTTAAATAAGAATAAAAGGGGCGATAAAAAATGTTTAATAAATTGTTAATTGCATTATTATCAACGATTACTTTTTCATTTTTGTTTACTTGTTTCCGGTATCAGCATAATGACGGTTTTGGCTTTTTAGGTTTATTTCTTTCGGTAGCACTTTATTCAAGCGTGATCTATATAATCGCGGGAACTCCATTATCGATTGGCGTTGACAAATGGCATTCGGAATATAAGTATCCCTCAAAAATTTTGTCATATTTGGCGAAAGTTGGAATGTATTCAATTGCAGGTATGGGTGTTATGTTTATCCTTTTCGCTCTCGAAAGTCAAAGTTTAAACCTAGGTATTTTCGATGATATTCGTGTATTTTTGAAAGTAATGCTTTTTGGTACTATCGTTTCGAATGTATTTTATCACGTTGAATTATTATTCAATTTAATTTTAAAAAAGAAACATAAAAATACTTCAAAACCCTTATTGAACTAACGCATGCGTTAGCCATCCATGAATCCTCAGATTCACAACAGTGAATGGAAGTTTATATCGTACTCCCATGGTAGTTGCATAAGAATCAAAAAAGGATCTTCATTGGAAGATCCTTTTTTATTACCTAAACATATTTATGTAAAATAAATTTGTATCAATTTTCAAGTGAGATTTATCCTTTATAATATTTAACTAATTCCACCTTTACATCTTTTATTTCATCACTAATCACGACATGACCACTTCTACCAATATTTGGTGAATCTTTTTTTAGAATTACTCTATCCATTTTGGTATTTACACCTGGTTCACCAACCATTATTTGCATATCCATTTCAATCCAACTTTCATAGATATCCATTCCCTTAGTGGATTTAAGCTTTTCCATAAAATAAACATCATGTACTTTCTTGGGGTTTACTGCCAATTGTTTTCCATACTGATCGCTAACTATCTTATCTAATTTTGGTTCAATTAATCGATCACATGAACCTTATGTCGTCTCTTCGAGAGATGTCTGTGATGGTCAACCTAGTTTTGTACCAGCATGTCTTGCTCCATGACCGGACATTTCAAAGTTGGCGCATGATCAAAAGTGAAGGGAACTGTTTAACTGTTCCGACAAATAGAGGATTTGCTTTTGAGCGATAAATTTTCCTATTCCTTAAAGGAATATCGTAAAGTATGTTGAAATATTAAAATTAGATTAAAAACGATTTTAGAATTTCGATATAAAGGGGTCTGCAAATGATGAAGAATTTTTGGAACAGGAAAGCCATGCTCACATTAGTCATGCTAATCCCAACCATTATCGTTGTATGGATGGGATGTAAGACTGTCTATTTTGGTTTAAATGGCGATCCAAAGAAAATAGCAAAAACGGAAGAACGATTGAAAGAAAAGATGGAAGCTAAATACAATATCCATATCGTTAAAAGTGAAGGAGATTATTCGAATAAAGATGGGTATGGAGCATCCTTTACGACAGACAAAGGAATCTCTTTTGGAGCATCAAAACGAAAAAATAGGATAATCGATACATATATGGAAGAGGTATGGCGAAAGAAAGGTATTGAAAAGTGGGGTTATGCTTCGAAACATCTGACAAATGTCGAAAAAATTGATTTAAACGTCGGATACCGTGACGGAGAAATAAAAGAAGTTAATCAGCTGAAAAATAAGATCGGTGATGTAAAGAATCAGCTTTGGTTAACGCTTTATGTCGATTTAAAGGAGAACTATAAAAAAAATCAAGCGACAGAGATTGAAAATGGCATACTTCATTATTATCAAGCATTACAAAAAGATCAGGCTGAGGGTGTTGAGTTAATCGTGCGACTTAAAAACGATACTGGTTCATATATGATCACGAGAGATGAAAAAGGTGAACTACCAAAGATAAGTGATGTTAGAGGTATTTCAAGCACTTTTAATAATTAAGAATAACACTTGTCAATTATGAGCTAGAACAGTGATATAAGCCAGTTTGTTCTACTTTCCGGTTAATCACAAAAAGGATGACTATTAATCGTTCATCCTTTTTTGTTCAAAATTGGGGGGCTTTTTTATATGTCGCTTGTAAAGCTTTGACTAGTTTTGTTCAGTGATTACGGAACCTATTAGGAAAAGTATCGTTTCCTTGTTTCATGCCGAACAAACAACGAAGCGTGCTAAAAGGAATTTCACACGCGGTTGCGGTTTCAACTATACGTGCTTGGGAGGGGATTTGCCAAAACAAAGGTTATTTGAAGCGCATTCGGTTCGCAAGTATGGATCCTTATGGTACAAGTCGATTCAACAAATGGTGGTCGGTGGTTATCCAATTTACCGGATCGCTCAATTACTGAATGTTTCCAGAAGTCTTGTTCTTGACCATTACAAAAAAAAAGTGAGAAGAAAGGCTAAACTAATCCTACAAATATCGGATTACTTTTCTTTTCTTATCCCTTTAAATAAGGAGGAAAGTAAAATGGATACAATGTTGGAAATTTACCGAAAGCTTAAATATAAAGAAGATGTAGGACTTTCTTTGATATTAAGAAGATAGTAGATCGTATACATCTACCAGAAAATCTAATTGCTAATTCTCCTGTTATGCAAAAGTGGGCATTAGAACATTCGCGCTTTTTAAATAAAAAATAAAGTGACTTTACGAATGTTAGATAATTGCCGATTCTGATAATTACCCAAATAATAAGTGTGTGGTCTTCTTTAAAATATCCGGGAATGTAAAAAAGCGTTGCCGATTAAACGGCAAACGATTCTTCTTCCCTAGGCACCGATTGCGATCACCTAGTTTATAACTAGATTTCGAGTAATCTTCGGACGTTCCTGTAATAAATTGTTAAAAAAATACAATGAAAAGATAAAAAGGATTGAAACAGGAGGAATTTGAGTGATAAGGAAAGAAAATATAATTTGCCATGGACGTGTGACGCTCGATCATGCGACAATTACGGAAGATCAACGAATCCGATTAAAAGGTGCGACGGAAGGGAATAGCCTCTCTTCAAAATCGTTCTTGCCCGGTACAAATGATGAAAATGTACAACAAACGCCGCCAGTTTCTTCAAATCAAAAATGATTGAAAAGTAAAAAGGATTAGTCACTGAAACTGCCCATCCTTTTTTAATGCATTCGGTATTGTATGTTTATGCATTATGACCTTTTGCATAAAAAGTATGTTCAATAATTATTGTCACTAATTTTGATTATTCTGAAAATTAACCTTAAAAATAAGTTCATTAACTTTTGTCATTTTGGAAAGTACTGTCAACGTAGGAATGCGAGTTTATTGGGTTTTTAGGTTCATTAACTTTTGTCCCTGTACAATTGTTGTAAAATGACAAAACTTAAGTATCCTGAAGAAATTTCCTGCTTTTTAATAAAAATGCATAAGATTTAATCAGACTATTTAAGAAAAATGCCCTTGAAAAATTAAGCAATGATATAAAAGCTTCGCAAGTGAAGAAGAGGCTAGTAGATTTTACTTTTAATGTCGGCATGAGACAAGATTATTTAGATGTTTTAATGACATCAATCAATGAGTAAAAGTAGACTTCAGCTTTAAAGTAAAAAAACGCAAGAATACTGTTAAATCAGCATTCTTGCGTTTCTAATTTGATGATTTTTAATCAAATAGGGCTTTTGAGACAGAACTCATTTCGTCATTTTTTTGGCTTAAACAATTGTGGATCGATAATAACGAAATAATCTAATCAACTATTTCAAAATCTCCTTCACCAAAAATTTTGCCATCTATTTTTATTCTTACTGAATACAGTCCTTTCTCCCACTTACGCATATCATTATAGCCCCATCCATCAGTATACCAGGCATTGTCCCATCCTCTTTCGAAATTGATGCTAGATTTCCCTCTAGCAATTACGGTATTATCAGATTTTAGATAGTCAAATTCAAAATCAATCCTTCTTCTCTTTGAAATCGTAGTCATAGAAAATTGTATTTCCCAGAATATAAAAGAAGCAGTTTCCCTTGGAAATTCCCTTTTGTAAATGCGATTCTTTTTTTCTACACCATCGATATTAGTATTGTAAAAGCGTAGTGAATTAAATGTAAGCGTTGGAAAGTTTACTACGTTTGTGTTTATTATTTCAAATTCTCTTTCACCACAGATTTTACCATTAAGAAAAATTCCCATTCTATATTTTCCACTTGCCCATCTTCCTTTTTTGCCAGATCCCCAATTTAATTCGAATTTTGAAGTATTTGAACCCTCTATTAATATTTTTTCGTGTTCTTCTTTTGCCAATACTTCACCATCTGAATAATAGATCAACTGCTCAATAATGACTCGCTTGTCTATTTCTAATGTTGGGTATGAGAAGTCAATTTCACAAGTAATTCCACCTGTATCTAGTTGTGGGAATTGCGTTATATATTCCCTATTTTCTTTTTCAGTCAGATTAATAATACTAGATTGAAATAATCGTATGGGAGTCATGTCCACTTTGTCTAAAAAATTTTCTTTAGGTTCTACTATTGAAAATGATTTTACTGCAATTTTTTTCTCATCTAAAAACATGACAACTTTATACTCACCATGTTTCCATCGATAAAATTTGTCTAATCCATTACGAAACGAAATGGTAACGGTACTTATCCCTTCTTTTAACTCTACTTTTAAATTCTTTTTATCAATGACCGTTCCATCTTGGAAGTGGTATTCATATTTTAAATTAACAAAACGAGTTTGATCTCTAATAGGGTACGTAAGTATAACATCTGCATAAATAAATCTAGTTTCATCAATTAAAAATTGTGATCGATACTGTTTATTTTTATTTGGTTTTGTAAATCCACCCTCATAAAATAGTAGTGAATTAATATTTATTCCCGGTTTTACTAGTCTTAACATTACTGTTCACACCCATCTAGAAAATGAAAAAAGTCTTTACTATAAAAATATCATTAACTGACAAATTTGAATACAGCATTTACGATTTAATCAAATCTAAAAATACAAGCGGTAGTTGCGTAAGATGAAAAAATGGGAAAGGAGTACCCAATCCGTTGGTTATTGTTTTTTTATATTAATTTGACACTTTTTATTGAAGTTCTTATGGAAACTGTAAAGTGGAGCATGCTTGAAGAACAGCTTATATTTCCAAGTAAAAGTAGAACTTTTTATAAAAATAGTGGGTTTAAGGGTAAAGTGGTAATACTTCAGGTAGATTTTCTTTTTGGATTACTACGCAGATGCCAAGGGGATTAGGGAAGTCTTTAATATTGGTAGTTACTAAATAATCAGCAGGATACATGGTGCAACAAAATTCGTATCTAAAGTAAACTTTGGATTTATCATTTTAGAATTACTCCTATTCGTCGACTAGTTCAAATTCTGCATCTTGTACGTCATCAAATTTGTTGTTTAAGATTTCATCAACTATCTTATTTCGAGCTTCGCGTTGCGTTTTGAAAAAATCAAATGCATCATGAGAGATTTGAAACTTTCCTCTTGATCTAGCGATTTGTTAACCTGGAAGAATCTTTTTATGAATCCAATCCCGAACAGTTTCCGGTGTGATACCAAAATAGTTTGCGACTGTTTTTGTATCGACAAATTCACTTTCGTTCATAATCTGGTTCGATTGAATCTTCCGGTAATAGAAAGACAATTTTTCCGTCTAATTCAGCAGTTTCTTTAATGGAATAAATAATTTTTTGAATAATTTCCTTTCCTTCGCCTTTAGATAACAAAGGATACGTTGCACTAATTTGTGCAATTAAGTCATCTTTTGTGAAAAATACGTTTGACTGATTCGCTGGCATTGAAAACACCTCCTATTTTTACTATAGCTTGTTTATTACAAGTTCAACAAGATTTGCAAGATTGATTTCGTAATACAAATTTCGCGGTTCAAAGTAAGAGTAAAAAAAGGAAATATAACCGTTTGGTTGGAAAATCGTATTCTTTGAAATCTAGTTTACATTTAGATACAAAAAAAGATGAGCGCTGTTTAATACAGAGTTCATCTTTTTTATGTTGGATAACCTTTTTCTAGAGTGTGTGGATAGCTTAAAACAAGCTTTTCGATCCCCTTTATGACCTTCTAAATAACCTCAAACAAATCTTAGAACCAATCTTTTTTCTTGAACCACATCACTAAGCCAATCACGATAATTAGCATGATTGCCCAACAGTAATAATAACCATACTTTAACTGAAGTTCAGGGATGTGAATAAAATTCATCCCGTAAACACCTACGATGAATGTTAATGGCATGAAAACAATCGAGACAGATGTTAACATTTTCATCGTTTTATTCATTTTGTGTGAGTTAGTGGAAATATAACTTTCTCTGATGTCATTTGCCATTTCTCTGTTATCTGAAATGTCATCTAATAATTTCACTAAGTGATCGTAGACAATACGTAATTTCTTTGTCGTTTCTTTATCAATTTCAACATGTGTTGAATTTAAAATACGGTAAATTAAATCCTTTGTTGGTTTAACAGTTTTTCTGACTTTAGATAATTTACTTACTTGTGTTTTGATTCCATCGATCATATTAAGGTCGGAATTTGTTCCTAATTCATCAATGTCTTCAATGTCATCCTCGATTTTTTGGACAATTGGAAAGAATTTATCTGCTATTTCATCGCAAATGTGGTATAGAATTTGTTCTGGCTTCAGTCCTTTTATACTCTTTAATCCTTTTACTTTGTTCCACACAATTTGTAATACACTTGTCGCATCCCAACAAAATGAAACGATGTACTTGTGAGACAAAAAGAGATCAATTTCAGTTTGTTCCATGTTCTCGTTTAATGATTGTAGAACGATAAAACGATAGCCTTCATAATAGTCCATTTTCGGTCTTTCTTTATAGCTTACACAATGTTTAATTGCTATTTCATCGAAGTGGAATTTGGTTCGCAATAAGTCAATTTCTTCTGTTTTAGGATTTTCAAAATCGACCCAAACCCAATCAATTCGTTCGGAATTTAATTCTTCAATCGATACATCAAATGCAATTGTTCCGTCTTTAAATACAGCCATTGTTTTGATCATATCTCGCACTCCCTATTTCTCGTTAACTTTCTCCAAAATCAGTTTAACACAATATTTCTGTTTCGTTTTGAAAAAAATTATGAAGAAGTTTTCACGAAATAAACACTACAGCAATGTTTGAAATCAAAAAATTAGAAACAGAATAGAATAATTAAAAACGGATAAGATTGAACGTTATTTTAGCATTTTTAGCGTTCTCACATTAAAAAAGTATAAGAAAAGTTATAACAATAAACTAAAATAACCGAATTTGAATAAACTAAAAAATAAATTTAAGAAAACTTTGACTTTTTATTTGACGATGGATATAATAAATTACAATAAAAGCACACAAATTAATTCAATGACGAGATAAGTAATTTTCGTAACTGTTCTAAAGAGAGCTGGGGTAGCTGAAAACCGGTGAATAGTACTTAAATGAAGATCCTCTCCGAGAAGTCAAACTGAAATTAAAGTAGGTTTGAACGGGTGTCTACCGTTAAAAGGAACGCGTATGATTGTACGTGACTGAGTGCTATTGAAGAACGGACTTTTTCAATAGAATTAGGGTGGTATCGCGGTTAAACCCGTCCCTTACTATAGGGGCGGGTTTTTTGTGTGCTTTAAAAAAATAAGAGAGGCGATATCAAATATGAAAGAATCAGTTCAAAATCGTGAAAAAAGAGTCAGTGAATATTGGTCAAAAAATAACACATTTTTAAACTCAATTGAACAAAGAGAAGATCATCAATCATTTGTTTTTTATGAAGGCCCCCCAACTGCAAATGGCTTGCCACATGTTGGTCATGCTTTAGGTCGTACAATTAAAGATGTTGTAGCTAGATATAAAACAATGGCTGGTTACCAAGTTATTCGCAAAGCCGGATGGGATACTCATGGATTACCTGTTGAACTTGGCGTTGAAAAGATGCTTGGAATTTCAGGGAAAGCAGAAATTGAACAATATGGAGTAGAAGCCTTTCTTGCTAAATGTAAAGAAAGTGTATTTACTTATGAGAAACAATGGCGTGAATTTACTGAGCAATTAGGTTACTGGGTAGATATGGATGATCCTTACGTAACATTAGATAACTCATATATTGAAAGTGTTTGGAATATTCTTGGGACAATACACGAAAAAGGATTATTAGTAAAAGGGCATCGTGTTTCACCTTATTGCCCTAGCTGTCAAACTTCCCTTAGCTCACATGAAGTAGCACAAGGCTATAAAGACGTGAAGGATTTATCTGCTACGGTTAAATTCAAATTGCTAAACGAGGAAAATGTCTCTTTTCTAGGTTGGACGACAACTCCTTGGACACTTCCTGCTAATGTAGCATTAGCTGTTAATCCACAAATGGAATATGTCCGTGCCAAAAAAGGAGAAGAAGTATTTATACTTGCTAAAGCTTTAGTAGAAAAGGTATTAAAAACTGATTATATTATCTTATCTGAGTTCGTAGGAGCGGACTTAATCGGGATTGAATACTTAGCACCATTTAATTTTGTACGTGTTGAAGTCGGTCACAAAGTCATTAAAGCAGATTTTGTCACTGAAAATAGCGGTACTGGAATTGTTCATATCGCACCTGCATATGGAGAAGACGACTATAAAGTTGCTCAAGAAAATGGATTATCATTTGTAAATGTTGTGAATGAAAAAGGTCAATATACTGAAGAAGTGACCAATTTTAAAGGAAGATTTGTTAAAGAATGTGATGTAGACATCGTAAGATATTTAGCCGAAAATGAACTTTTATTTAGTAAAGAAAAATATGAGCATAGCTATCCTCATTGCTGGCGATGTGATTCTCCATTACTTTATTATGCAAATGAAAGTTGGTTTATCAAAACTACAGCATTAAAAGATCAATTTATTAAAAATAACGAAGAAGTAACATGGCATCCAGATCATATTAAACATGGCAGATTTGGTAATTTTTTAGAACAAATGGTAGATTGGAACATTAGTCGTAAACGATATTGGGGTACTCCATTAAATGTTTGGGAATGCGATTCGTGTAATTATCAATTAGCACCAAAAAGTATAAATGAATTATGTAGCTATTCGGAAAAAGAAATTTCGGATTCAATTGAATTGCATAAACCTTATGTTGATGAAGTCAGTCTAAAATGTCCAAAATGCAGTGGTAAGATGAAAAGAACACCTGAAGTCATTGATGTTTGGTTCGATAGCGGATCAATGCCATTTGCTCAGTATCATTATCCATTTGAAAATCATGATAAATTTGCAAAACAATTCCCTGCTGATGTTGTAATTGAAGGGATCGATCAAACAAGAGGTTGGTTTTATAGTTTATTAGCAGTCTCTACTTTATTTACTGGTAAAGTACCATATAAACGAGTTTTATCACTAGGCCATGTATTAGATGAAAATGGACAAAAAATGTCTAAGAGTAAAGGAAATGCACTAGATCCAGTTGAGTTAATTCAAAAATTTGGAGCAGATTCTTTAAGATGGGCTCTATTAGTAGACAGTGCCCCTTGGAACCCTAAACGTTTTTCTGAAAGAGCTGTCCAAGAGGCAAAGTCAAAACTAGTAGATACGTTCGATAATGTAAATAGTTTTTACAATTTATATGCAAATTTAGATGGATTTGTAGCGAGTAAACAATATGAGTATGAAACAAATGCGTTAGATAAATGGATTATTTCACGTTTGCACAGCACAATTAAAAATGTAAATCACAATTTAGATGGATATCAATTTACAAATGCTGCCAGAGACATTGCTAAATTAGTAGATGAAATTAGTAATTGGTATGTAAGAAGATCACGAGAACGCTTTTGGTCAAATGGAATGAATAAAGAAAAGGCGGCTGCTTACTATACACTGTTTGAAGTTTTAACGAAAGTAAGTCAATTATTGGCTCCATTTACGCCTTTCTTAGCTGAAGATGTTTATTTTAATTTAACAAATGAAAGTGTTCACTTATCTGATTTCCCAATTTCCAATGAAGCACTAATTGATCCTCAGCTTGAAAGAGAAATGGATGCCGTTTTAAAAGTCGTAGAACTTGGAAGAAGCATTCGTAATACAAATTCATTAAAAATTAAACAGCCTTTATCAAGTTTAACTGTAGTAAGTAACAATGAAGAAATCGAGTGGGATTTATATAAAGAGATTGTATTAGATGAGCTAAATGTAAAATCATTCTTACAAGTAAACAACGAAAACGAGTTTTCAACTTTAAAATTGAAATTAGATTTTAAAAAATCTGGTTCAAAATTTGGAAAGAACTCTAATTTAATCAATAAATCACTGCAAAAATTAACAAATGAAGAAGCGAAAAATGTGGTCGATATCGGAAGTGTTGATTTATTACTTGATTCTGGTGAAACGGTAAAAGTCGATACAGAGGATATTTTAATCGAAAAAAGTGCTAAAGAAGGATACGCATCTGCAACGAATGGCGAATTTTCTGTTACGCTTGATACATTTTTAACCGAAAATCTTGTTCAAGAAGGTACCGTAAGAGAATTCATTCGAGCAATTCAAGAATATCGAAAAGAATTAAATTTACCAATTAATATGCGAGTAGATATTGGAATAAAAGGCGATACAGAATTTATTAAGATCATTGAAAAGTTCAAAGGAATGCTTGAGGAAAACTTATTAATGAAGAATCTAGTAGTTAAGAATCAAGTAAATGGAAAAGAAATTCAAGTTGGTGACAATCAAGCTGAAATTGAATTATTTGCATCAAATTAACTTGATTTTTAGATGGTTTTAATAAGGTGAAAATTGAGATGTAAAGATAAATAAACCCCACAAAGTATGAAATTTACTTGTGGGGTTTTTTATTGTAAAGTAGTTAGCTCCATTCAAAATCATAGGAAGGATGTTTATCAGATTGCACCGTCATGTCGAATGGATTTGGCAAAAAATGCATGAAAAATGACGCACTAAAGTACTTTACGGACATAGAAAATTGGTTTATGAACAGAACAAAGTACTTTGTGCACGGAAAAGATTAGTTTATAAACAAAACACAATACTTTACGCACAAAAAAGATTGTTTTATGAACAAAACTCAATGATTTACTCACAAAATGAAAAAATAAGGAAATCTAGTGTTTCATTGAATCGTCGCTTCAAATTTCAAGCTTTCAAATCCACGAAAAGCAACATTTGCCCGTCGAGTTGGCTCCTCTATGAGAACAGGATTAAGTAAATGTTTTGTCAGTTTTTCAAATGCTATTTGTCCTTCTAATCTAGCAAGCGGGGCACCTAAACAAAAGTGTGGGCCCGAGGAAAAGGATAAATGTTTTATATTCTTTCGAGTAATATCAAATGTTTCTGGATTTGTTGTGACTTTCGGATCGTAATTGGCTCCTCCTAAGGAAATCATAAAATAATCGCCTTTTTTAATCGAATTTCCAGCGAACTCAAAGTCTTCTCTAGCCCATCTAGACGTAAAAATAACAGGTGATTCATATCTTAATATCTCTTCAACTGCTGCAGGAATAAGCGATAAGTCATTTTTTAATAATTCAAATTGCTTTGGATGTTTTAATAATAAATAATATCCATTTGTAATTAAGTTGACCGTCGTTTCATGGCCAGCAATTAATAAAAGCAGGCAGCTTGCAATCATTTCATCTTCGCTTAATTTATCACCGGATTCTTCGGCAACTATTAAATTACTGATTAAATCTTCTTTTGGTACAGTTCTTCTTTCAGTTATAAGATTTCTAAAATAATTAGACGCATCAACAATATGTTTCGTAACTAATTCTAAGTCTTCTATAGTCGTATTAAAATCAATGAATTTAATAAATGCATTAGACCAATCACGAAATAAGTCCCGATCTTCTTTAGGAACACCTAATAAATCGGTTATGACAAATACAGGTAATAAATATGAAAAGTCACCTATTAGTTCATGGGTAGATTTTCCCTTCATATTTTCAATTAAATAATCTGCAATTTCATTTACTGTAGCCCGTAAATTTTCAACCATCCTTGGAGAAAAGGCTTTGTTCACAAGATTTCTCAATCTTGTATGATCAGGTGCATCTCGAAAAAGCATCATTTTCCGATTTAAAGTAACTGCAGGCATAATACTTTCTGGTAATTTCTCAGGTCGGGTCACTTTCGTTTCTTCTTTAATAAAGCGAAGGTCTTTTAAAATTAGTTCGGCTTCTTTAAAACCCGTCACTAACCAACCCGTCCTCTGAAAAAGCTCTGTGTAAAGTACAGGACTTATTTTTCTAGCGTTACTAAAATACGAGTATGGGTCTTTGTAAAAATGCATTGGATTAATTTTTAATTGATTGTTCATTTTATTTTCTCCCTTTTGAAAATGAGTCTATTTATTTCTATTACTGTGAAAAAGGATTATTCCCAATTTCTGGATAGTACAAAAAAAGAATACTTTTGTTTAGAAAAGATTTCATGAGGAATACGTATAGTAGTCGAAGTTGTAAAACGAATGTATAGTAAGAATAAAAGATTAGGTTATGGTAAAATAAGGTACTTCAAATTATCGATATTAATTTGATTTACTCACAAAGAAAGGGGTAAATTTATGGAATTTCCGATTTTAGAAACAAAACGATTATTTTTAGTACAAATTACACAAAAAAATGTGGATGAGATTTATTCAATCTTTTCAAATAAAGAGGTAATTAAATACTTTGGTATGGATCCCTTTACTGAAAAGGATCAAGCGGTTAAAATGATCGATTCATTTCAAACTAGATTTGAAAACCAACAAGGAATGCGTTGGGGGATCGTTGAAAAAGAATCAAAAAAACTAATCGGAACAATTGGATTAAATAATTTAGTTTTACATGCTAGAAGAACTGAAATTGGATATGATTTATTACCAACTTTTTGGAGAAAAGGATATATGTCTGAAGCAATAAAAGAAATTACAGCTTTTTGCTTTGATAAACTAGGACTTTATCGAATTGGAGCGAATATATTTCCGGATAATACAGGTTCATCAGCTTTAATTGAAAAGTTAGGCTTTCAAAAAGAAGGATTATTAAGAGGCTATTTAGTGCAAAGTGATCAGTCTCATGATTTAAACGTATTTTCTCTGATTAAACCTGATTGGGAAAATGAAAAGGGATAATAAAAATAGAATAAACTATAAAAATTATAAATTAGTAATCTTATCTAATTAAAAAGGAGAAATGGAATGATTAAAGCAGTAATATTTGATTTTGATGGATTAATAGTCGATACAGAGTCGGTTTGGTATGAAGCATATAAAGAAGTTTTAAATCGGTATGAAGTAGAGTTAACCCTTCAAAAGTTTTCGGAGGTAGTAGGAACGAGTGATGAAATTTTATTTGAATATATCAATTCAAATTTAAAAGAACCAATTGAAAAAGAAAACATCGAACAAATGGCTAAGGAACTAGTTGATGAAAAACTACTAGAACCAGTTCTAAGAGAAAGTGTAGAGGACTATTTAATTTCAGCCAAAAACGCGGGATTACAAATTGCTTTGGCTTCTAGCTCTTCAAGAGAATGGGTCCAAAGCTTCTTGGAAAAATTAAATATTTATAAATACTTTTCAGTTATTAAGACGAAAGACGATGTGGCGAAAGTGAAACCAGATCCTGAATTATATTTAAAAGCAATTGAGGAAATAGGAGTTGATGTAACTGAGGCGGTCGCATTTGAAGATTCATTAAACGGATTAATTGCTGCAACAAAAGCAGGGTTACAATGTGTAATTGTTCCAAACAGCGTAACTTCACATTTAGCGTTTGAGAATCATAGTTTAAGACTATCATCAATGGCTGAAAAGTCTTTAGAGGATGTAATTGAGCAATTATCAAAAAACTAGATTAGTTTTTGAGATTAAGTAAAAGAGGGTTATTATTTAAGTGTAACCCTCTTTTTTTATTGAGAAGGCAGAACCGCAACTATGGATTAGAGAATTGCAAATAAACAGTGAACTGCAAAAAAATCCGAGAATCGCAAAAAAAATCTTAAGAATCGCAAATAAACTAAAATGATACCCATACCCGTTATGGTATTATGTCGTAAAAATTGTTCATTTCAAATGGAAAACTAGCAAACTCGCTTTAATTTATTCTAAATCCCCAAAAACAGATGAAATCATCTAATATTTCATAAAAAAGTTCAAATATTTCTACTAGAATTAAAGGAGGCAGTTGAAATACCCCTTATATATATATCGGGCAGCGACCACCTCGCTTTTTTCATGAACGGTTTAAGATTCTACTTGTTTTTATTCTATAATCATGTTCAAATTGTACATTAAAAAAGGGCGTCCATTTGTCAGTTACCCTGACTTATGAGACAGCCCTTTTTTACTTAAATAGAGGTTACTTCCTTTACTTCGCTTGATTCATCCTTCTTTATAAGAATCTCTTTTTTCAGACCCCAACAGATTAAAAATGTTAAAATTGCTAGAACAAGAGATACCCAATATAAATCTTGAAAAGCGTGAGTGAACACTGTTTTTACTTTTTCAAGTAAAGTAGGCTCGAGATTAGTTGGAATCATTCCGTTTTGTACATTTTTTATTTGAAGTAATTGATCCATCGTAAGATTGCCAGCTAGTGATTTCATCCCTGATGTAATTTTAGAGGCTAGTAGAGAACCAAATAAACTAAAGCCAATTGTCATACCAATGGATTGAAATAGCATAACAGCAGATTGAGCAATTCCTACATTTTCTTTTTCAACAGATTCCTGTACGATTAATGCATTGTTAAATAGTGCTCCGAATCCAAGCCCAAGAATGATGAAATAAATAATAAATGTAGTAACTGAAGTATGCGCCGATATACCTGTAAGTAAGTAGAAACCGATCACTGGAATGATAAATGAAACACCATAAATATTTCGATACGGGAATTTATTCATTACTCGACCAGCTATGACACTTGCACAGATTGCCCCAACCATAATTGGTAAATTTAAATAACCAGATTCAGTTGGTGTAAGACCCATTACGTTTTGTGAAAAGAATGGGAATGATGAAAGTGAACCCATGATTGCAAGAACGAATACAAATACTAGTGCGGAAATAACGACAAAATTTCTATTTTTAAATAAGTGTAAAGGTATAATAGGCTCTTTTGCTTTTGATTCTACAAATATAAATAAGCCAAGTAAAATGGTTCCTAATATTAGTAGTCCAATCATTTGAGGTTCACTCCATGCATATCCTTCAGTTTGATGTAGTACAGGAGTGAGTAGATAACTGATTAATGTTGTGACTAATAAAATTCCACCAAACCAGTCAATACTAATCATTTTATCTACTTTCGTTTCGTTCAAGCCTAAAGCAAGTAAGATTGCCGCTAAAACGCCAACTGGAATATTGACTAAAAAAATCCAATGCCATGAAATATTTTGTACGAAATATCCACCTATTAATGGGCCAAGTAACTGAGGGATAAACATGACTGCTCCGAAGATTCCTTGTAGTTTAGCACGTTGTTCTACTGGGAAACTGTCGCCGAAAATAACCATCGCTAGTGGCATTAGACCACCTGCACCAATTCCTTGTATACCACGACCAATTAAGAGAACTTCCATCGAATGGGCGGTACCACTAATAATGGAGCCGGCCATAAATAAGCCCATGCTAAATAAATATATTTTTTTTCGGCCGTATAAATCCGCAAGTTTACCGAGTATCGCCATAAAAGATGTCATCGAAAGCATATAAACTCCACCAACCCAGCCGTAAAGAGCTAAACCTCCTAAATCTCTAATAATTGTTGGCATAGCTGTGGAAACGACTGTTTCATCTAGTTCCGAGAAAATGACACCAATCATAAGTCCTATTAATATAAGCGTTTTGTTATTTTCTTTCATTCGTAGCCTCCTTATGACCTTTCAATATTATTCAATTCATTCATTGAATACCTTTTATTACCGAACATCTAATCTCTTGAATAACACTAGGTAACCAAGCATAGTCTTTATAAATATGAATAACTTCATCATACTAATAAACCCTTTTTTGATTTTTAATTTCTAAAATGAAATAAAGGAAAAGGTTCTAAATAAATAGACTATTTAATTAATTCTTTACTTCGATTAAAAATCCTTTAGGTAGTCAATATCTTCTTTGATTGTATGAAATATTTTAATGAATATTCATGAGCATGCATCAAATCGAATTATTATAAAAAATTAATACTATTTTTTATTGAATATTCAGAATTTATCTTGTATTATCAAATTAACAAACATACCGACTGGTTAGTATCATCCGAATGTTGGTTAAAAGATAGGTAAAGTTTAAGTAAAAATATCAATTTATAAATAATTACAAACTTTAGGAGGATTTTGCCATGCATGTAAAGGAATTATTTAATCTAACAGGAAAGGTAGCAATTGTAACTGGTGGTGGACGAGGTCTTGGTGAACAAATTGCAAAAGGATTCGCTGAAGCAGGAGCAAATGTTGTACTTTGTTCTCGGAATGTAGAAGCCTGTCAAGAGATAAGTGAAGAATTGAAAAGTTTAGGTGTCGAGTCTTTAGCATTCAAGTGTGATGTCACGAATAAAGAAGATGTACAGAGGATTGTAGACTTAACGAAAGAGAAATTTGGTCGAATTGATATTTTAGTAAATAATAGTGGTGCTTCATGGGGGGCTCTTGCTGAAGAGATGCCGTTAGAGGCATGGAATAAAGTGATGAATGTTAATGTAACAGGTACGTTTTTAATGACTCAAGCAGTAGGGAAAATCATGTTAGAACAAAGGTCCGGAAAAATTATTAATATTGCTTCAATTGCAGGTTTAGTTGGAACGAATCCAAAAGTGATGAATGCAGTTGGATATAGCGCAAGTAAAGGTGCAGTGATTAGTTTTACGAAAGATTTAGCTGCGAAATGGGGTTCTAGTGGTATTTATGTAAATGCATTAGCGCCTGGTTTTTTCCCTACTAAAATGTCTAAGGACGTTATTTCTCATGGAACGGATGAAATTTTAGAATCGATCCCATTAAAGAAATTTGGAAATGAGGACGAGCTAAAAGGAGCAGCTTTATTTTTAGCAGCACCTGCTTCTAATTATGTTACTGGTTCTGTTTTAGTAGTAGATGGTGGAGCATCAAGCGTGTAATATTTCAAATTTAGTAATCAAAAAGGAGTTAAGTAGATGGGCAAACTTCATCTTTTGATGAAAAAAGAAGAAATTGATGATCAAAAATTAAACGATGAAAAATTAGTAGTCGTTTTCGATGTATTACTTGCTACTTCAACAATTACAGCGGCCTTAGCATTCGGTGCTAAAGAAGTGATACCTGTTATGAATGGACAAGATGCACTTCAATTCACAAATGAAAATAAGAAGAAAGAATATGTATTAATTGGCGAATATGAAGGAAATACAATTGAAGGTTTTTTAGCCCCTAATCCATTAAATTTAAAAGAAATTGTTGCCGGTCATTCGATTGTTTTATCCACAACAAATGGAACCGTCGCGTTAAAAAAATCTCAAAATGCTAAGAGAGTATATGCTGCATCGATTTTAAATGCAAGTGCAGTTGCAAATCATTTAAGTCAATTCTATAAGGACGAGTCGATTATTTTAGTATGTTCGGGATCGTCAGGACAATTTAATATGGAAGATTTTTATGGAGCAGGTTATTTTATTGATTGTTTATTAGATGAGTCATGCAAAATTGAATTGTCAGATGCAGCTAAATCTGCACATTATTTTTATTTAGGATTAAAAGAGAAATGTAATGAAGTACTTGAAGAATCAAATGTTGGTAAAATGTTAATTCGCTATGGTTTTGAAGAGGAATTAAAATTTGTATGTAATAAAAGTATCTTTCCAGTTGTGCCAATATTTGAAGAAGGTAAGAGCGTAGTAAATGCAACAATTTCTTTAGAAAACTAGCAAATTTTTATACTAAAAAATAATGTATTTGCTAAATGAAAATTAAATAAGTGGAAGGGATGATTGGATGGATTTTTTATATTCTCCGAAAGTTCAAGAGCTTCAAGCTAAATTAACGAAATTTATGGAAGCTTATGTATATCCTAATGAACGAATTTATGAGGAACAATTGAATGCACAAGAAAATCGATGGAGTGATGTACCGCCGGTAATGGAAGAATTAAAGCAAAAGGCAAAGCAAGCAAGATTATGGAATTTATTTTTACCTGAAAGTGATTTAGGAGCAGGATTAACGAATTTAGAATATGCTCCATTATGTGAAATTATGGGACGATCATTAATTGGACCTGAAGTATTTAATTGTAGTGCTCCAGATACTGGGAATATGGAAGTGCTAGAAAGATATGGTACGACGGAGCAGAAGGAAAAATGGTTAGTGCCACTTTTAAATGGAGAAATTCGCTCATGCTTTTCAATGACAGAACCAGATGTTGCTTCTTCTGATGCTACAAATATTGAGGCAAGTATTAAAAAAGACGGAGATTATTATATCATTAACGGTCGTAAGTGGTGGTCTTCAGGAGCAGGCGATCCTAGATGTAAAATTGCTATTTTTATGGGGAAAACAAACCCAGATGGACCAAAGTACGAACAACAATCTATGATTCTAGTACCATTAAATACACCTGGCGTAAAAATTGAAAGAGTATTACCAGTTTTCGGCTACGATCATGCTCCACATGGACATGCAGAAATCTCATTTACAAATGTAAAGGTACCTGCAATAAATATTTTGTGGGGAGAAGGAAAAGGCTTTGCCATTGCGCAAGGTAGACTAGGACCGGGGCGCATTCATCATTGTATGAGATTAATAGGTGCTGCTGAACGTGCTCTTGAAGAAATGTGTAAGCGTGTTCAAAGCCGTGAAGCATTTGGGAAACCTATTGCAAATCAAGGCGTTATTCAAGAATGGATTGCGAATTCTAGAATTGAAATTGAACAAGCTAGACTACTAACTTTAAAGGCAGCTTATATGATGGACACGGTTGGAAATAAAGAGGCAAAAGCGGAAATTGCAATGATAAAAGTAGTAGCACCGTCTATGGCTTTACGAGTAATTGATCGGGCTATTCAAGCTTTTGGTGCTGCAGGTGTTTCTAATGATTATTCATTAGCAGCACAATGGGCAAATGCCAGAACGTTAAGGTTAGCTGATGGTCCAGATGAAGTACATCGAGCACAATTAGCAAGATTAGAATTAAAAAAACATACAACTAAAAGATTCTCTACAATAAAAAACTAATGATATGAAATCATTTATAGATTGAGAGAGGATAAGAATGAGATTAAAAGAAAAAATCGCAATTATTACAGGCGGTGGTAGTGGTATTGGGCGAGCGACAGCGATTCGCTTTGCGAAAGAAGGCGCAAAAATTGTCATTGCTGATCTAAACGAAAAAACAGGTGAAGAGGCACTAGGTTTAATAAAAGAACTAGGGACAGAAGCGATATTCGTTAAAACAAATGTTGCCGACAGTAAAAGTATTCAAAATTTAATAAGCAAAACTGTTAATCGTTTTGGCGGAATCGATATTTTATTTAATAATGCCGGTATTGGTAACTCAGAAGTTAGAAGCGTTGATTTAGATGAAGCTGAATGGAATTCTGTTATCGATACAAATTTAAAAAGTGTATTTTTAGGAATTAAATATGCAATACCAGAGCTAATCAAATCGGGCAACGGAGTAATTATTAATACAGCTAGTTTACTAGGTTTAAAAGGTAAGAAGTTTGTTAGTGCCTATAATGCGTCAAAGGGTGGAGTTATCTTATTAACGCAAAATGCAGCGCTTGAGTACGGTAAATATAATATTCGAGTAAACGCTATTGCTCCTGGCATAATTGATACAAATATTATTGAGCAATGGAAAAATGATGAACGAAAGTGGCCGATTATGTCTCGTGCAAATGCTCTAGGTAGAATAGGCAGACCTGATGAAGTCGCATCAGTAGCTTTATTTTTAGCATCTGAAGAAGCATCATTTGTCACTGGAACAACTTTATCCGTAGATGGTGGAGGATTAATATTTTAATCAATTAAATTAAAAAAATAGTTTAACACAATATATATGATTAGAAATGGAGAGTTAATTATGTCAACAAATAAAGTTTGGTTATCTCACTATCCAGAATATATTGCAAAAGAACTATTAATCCAAGCAAAATCAATTCCAGAGATGTTTAACGAAGCTGTAGAAAGTTTCCCAAGTCATTATTGTTTATCATTTTTTGGTGAAAAAAAGACATATAAAGAAGTTCACACCGCGGTAACATCCTTAGCTTCTGCTCTACAGCTATATGGAGTTCAAAAAGGTGATCGTGTAGCAATTATGCTTCCAAACTGTCCACAATATGTTATTTCATTTTATGGAATTCTTACAGTAGGAGGTATTGTAACGCAAGTAAATCCAATGTCTGTTGAAAGAGAGCTAAAAGATTTACTAAATGACTCTGGAGCAGAAACGATTATTGTTTTAAATAGTTTGTATCCTACAGTTAAATCAATAATGGATGAAACGAAGTTACGAAACATTATTGTAGTGAGTTTAACAGAATCACAAGAAAACTACGAATCTGGTATATCATTTGAAAAATTTTTACAAAGTGGTAGTCAAGATGTGAAGGAAGTAAATATTAACTGTGAAGAGGATATTGCAATTCTACAATATACAGGTGGAACGACTGGGCGATCTAAAGGGGTAATGTTAACACACAGAAATTTGTATGCAAATATTTTGCAGCAAAAAGAATTTTTTAAAGGTGCATTTGATCAAGGCCGTGAGCGCGTCTTATCAATCATCCCATTTTTTCATGTTTATGGTATGACTGTATGTATAAATTTAAGCGTTTTCATGGGGAATGAAATGATTATTCTTCCTCGCTTTGAAGTACAAGAGGTATTAAACACAATAAAAAGTGAACAACCTACATTATTTCCTGGAGTTCCAACAATGTATGTTGCATTAATAAACCATCCAGAATCAGAAAAGTACGGGATCAATACAATGAAAATTTGTAATAGTGGTAGTGCACCAATGCCTGTAGAGTTGATGAAACAGTTTGAAAATAAAACAGGTGCGATGATTTTAGAAGGGTATGGTCTATCTGAAGCATCCCCAACAACACATTGTAATCCAGCATTTGCAGTAAGAAAGCCAGGAACAGTTGGGATTCCATACCCATCGACTGATTCAAAAATCGTTGACTTAGCAAACGGTGTAGATGAAGTACCGGTTGGTGAAATTGGCGAATTAATTATCAAAGGCCCTCAAGTGATGAAAGGATATTGGAATTTACCAGAGGAAACAGCTAATACAATCAAAGATGGTTGGTTATATACAGGCGATATTGCAAGCGTCGATGAAGATGGATATGTCACGATTTTAGATCGAAAAAAAGATATGATCATAGCAAGTGGCTTTAATATATATCCTCGTGAAATAGAAGAAGTAATATATGAGCATCCACTCGTGAAAGAGGCAGTTGTAATAGGTGTACCAGACAATTATAGAGGGGAAACTGTTAAAGCTGTGATTGTATTAAAAGATGGTATGAATGTTAGCTCGGTAGAAATGATCGAATACTGCAAAAGTAATTTAGCGGCTTATAAAGTTCCTCGAATGATTGAATTTAGAAATGAACTACCTAAAACAAATGTTGGAAAAATATTAAGAAGAGCGATTAGAGAAACCGAAAATTCGATTCACCAGCGGTAAGTAAGATCCCGTTTCAGAAATAATTAATATTTTTCTTTTTTTGAAGTTGACCCAAGCAAGGATACTCGACTTCAGCAGGACATAGAAGCTTAAAGGCCTCACGATAGTCCAAAGTGAAATAATTGCGTCCCAAGAAAAGCGAGTATCCTGTAGTAGAAATTGACAAACACATAGATTTATTAATTACTTTATTTGAAAATCAATCATTTTTCTAAAGGAAGATCTATATATTTTGTAAGATGAGATGTCCTTTTACTTAATTAATTAGATTATTATAAAATCTTCCTTTTAGCTATGATATAATTCTATTGAATTTTTAAGATTGCGAGGACATCTAATGAAACAAAAAATAAAGGAATATTCAATCCAGCTATTTGACCAAAAAGGATTTAAAAGTACATCTATTCAAGATATCGTCGAATCGATTGGCGTTACGAAAGGAACATTTTACTATTACTATACGAGTAAAGAACAGCTTCTAATGGATATTCATCTTCATTTTATTGATGAAGTGTTAAATGAGCAAGAAGAAGTTATTAATGATTCTGAAAAAAGCTTTTCTGATAAGCTATTTGAAGTAATCTACTTAAGTTTATTAGATATTAAAAAGCAAGGTGCCAGTGCAAAAGTGTTTTATAGGGAAATGAGACATTTAAACCCTGAAAGTTTAACTGAAATTAAAGCCAAAAGGGATTTATATCGATTTAATATTGAAAAGCTTCTATATGAAGGAATTAAAAATGGAGACTTAAGATCCGATTTCGACGTACCGATTGTTTCATTTGCTATATTAGGTGTGATGAACTGGAGTTATGAATGGTATAACCCAGAAGGTACAAAAAAGGCATTAGAAATAGCGAAGACATTTCAAGAAATGATTTTAAAAGGGATTAATTTAAAGTAAGGAGATTAGTTTAACTCTCCTTACTAATTACATACCGACTAGTTAGTATTTGTGAGTTGAAAAATATGAATTATAAAGGTAGGTAGTTCTATGATGAAATTCACAGTTACTCCAAGATTTTGTGAAACCGATGCATTAGGTCATATAAACAATACTAGTTACTTCATTTATTTAGAGGAAGCTCGAATAAAATTCTTCGAGTCACTTGGTTATTCTATGAATATAGAAGACTGGAAGTTTATTTTGGCATCAACTAAATGTGATTTTATTAATCAAGGTCACTTTAATCAAAATATGATTGTATCAAGTTATATTTCAAAGATTGGAAACAAAAGCTTTCATCTTGAACATGAAATATGCTGTGAAGAGACAAACAAAAAGATTGCTACTGGTAATGCAATAATTGTATTTTTTAATTTTAAAGAGCAAAAAAGTGAAGAAATTCCTGAATTATTTAGAGAACAGTTAGAGAGACATTTAGTAGTTAAATAAACTGAATTTTCATAATAAAGGAGGGGCAAAATGACTGGAAAAATTGAATTAGAAACGAAACGAGTTCGCAAAGGTGAAGAGTTAAACCATATCGTACTACATAAATTTTTAAAAGAAAATATTGTAGACCTCCCTGATGGAGAATTAATGATTCGCCAGTTCTTTGCAGGTCATTCAAATTTAACCTATTTACTACAAATTGGGGAGTGGGAAGTTGTGTTAAGAAGACCACCACTTGGCCCTGTTGCTCCTAAAGCACATGATATGAAAAGAGAATTTCGTATTTTATCAGAAATACATCCTCATTTTTCAGCTGCACCAAAACCGATTTTGTATTCACAAAACGAAGAAATCGTAGGTAGTCCATTTTTCATTATGGAAAGAAAAAATGGTGAAGTATTTGACTCATCATTCCCTCCACATTTAAACGTAACGGTTGAAGATCGAAAAAATATATCGAATGTCATGGTAAATAAGTTAGTTGAATTACATTCTATTGACTATTCAAAAACAGCACTCCTAGAAATAAGTAAACCTGAGAATTTTATGGAAAGACAAGTTAATGGCTGGATTGGGCGATATAACAGGGCTAAGACTAGTGAAATTGCAGAAGTTGATCGCTTAATGAGTTGGTTAATTAATAATGTACCAAAAAAACATGACTCATCCATCATTCATTATGATTTTAAATTAAATAATTCAATGTTTAGCAGTGATTTAAAAGAGATGATTGGACTATTTGATTGGGAAATGACAACGATTGGTGATCCTTTAGCTGATTTAGGAGTAGCTTTAAGCTATTGGATTCAAAATGAAGATCACGATTTATTAAAATACGGATTAGGTAAGCCTCCAGTTACGATTCAAGAAGGATTTTTTACAAGACATCAATTTATCGAAGCATATGCAAAAAGAAGTGGTAGAGATTTATCAAATATCAATTATTATATGGCTTTTGCTTATTTTAAATTGGCTGTAATTGTTCAACAAATATTTTATCGATTCAAGGCTGGACAAACAAGTGACGAACGTTTTTCAAAATTTGATCAATTTGCAGAAAATTTGATTAAGATTGGCCATAATTTAGCAGTTAAATAGTTTCGGATAAAAGGAGCGTATTATATGAGTAATCAACACTTATTAGTAGAAGTTAAGGACCGAATTTTAACATTAACGTTAAATAGACCTGAAAGTCTTAATTCATTTAGTCATGAAATGTTAAATGGCATCGTTGAAGCACTTATCCAAGCTAGAAATAATTCGGAAATAAAAGTAATTGTATTATCTGGTGCAGGTCGTTCGTTTTCAGCAGGTGGAGACGTTAAGACGATGGGACAAGTTTCTCCAAATGATGTATACGAACATATTGGGGTATTAAATACAGTGATCAAATCGATTCGAGAACTAGAAAAGCCTGTCATTGCTTCTGTTCATGGATTTGCTGCTGGGGCTGGTTTCAACTTAGCTTTAGCTTGTGACTTAATAATAGCGGCTGATGATAGTAAGTTTGCTTTAAGTTTTTCTCAAGTTGGTCTAATTTCAGACGGTGGAGGCTCGTATTTTTTACCTAGGCTAATCGGTCCTTATTTAGCAAAACAGTTTTTCTTTACTGCAGAGCCTGTATCAGCTGAACGAATGTATCAATTAGGGGTCGTGAATTCACTTGTATCTGTTGAAAATTTAGCAGAAGAAACAATGAAGTTTGCAAATAAAATAGCAGCTGGACCTGGCAAAGCAACTGGTATGATGAAAAAACTAATTGATCAATCCTTTACGTCAACATTAGACGAAATGCTTGAACTAGAAAGGATTACTCAGCCTTTAATGGTCGCAACTGAAGACCATCAAGAAGGCGTTGCAGCTTTTAAAGAGAAAAGAAAAGCTATTTTTACTGGAAAATAAAATTTGAAAGGAAGAATAGAATGCAATCAATTCAATTCAAACAATTTGGTGGACCAGAAGTACTAGAAAAGGTTGAATTAGAAAGACCTGTTCCAAAAGGGAAAGAAGTATTAATTGAAGTACATGCTGCGGGTGTTAACTATGCAGATACTGCACGACGAGAAAATCAATATGTTGTTAAGACCATTTTACCTTATGTTCCTGGTGCTGAAGTTGCGGGAATAGTCGTTGAAATTGGAGAAGAAGTTACATCTGTTAACATTGGAGACCGCGTAGTTTCAATGCTGGAATGTGGTGGTTACTCAGATTTTGCCATTACTGACGAGCGATCTATTATTCATTTACCAAAAAATATGGATTTTAAAATAGCTGCAGCGTTACCTGTTCAAGGTTTAAGCGCTTACCATATTTTAAAAACAATGGGCATGTTAGAGCCCGGTGAAACTGTGTTAGTACATGCTGCTGCAGGTGGGCTAGGTACTTTAGCTGTTCAACTAGCAAAGCTTTTTGGAGCCGGAAAAGTGATTGCTACAGCAAGTACTACAGAAAAATTAAATTTAGCTAAAGAGATGGGTGCAGATGTACTTATTAATTATACAGAGGAAGGCTGGCATAAAAAAGTTATTGAAGCGACGAATGGTAAAGGGGTAGATGTTGCCCTTGAAATGGCTGGAGGAGATGTTTTTTATAAAACATTAGATTGTTTAGCATATTTCGGTAGATTAGTCATTTATGGTGTAGCAAGTGGTCAACAAAGTAAATTTTACCCCTCTTCTTTAATGGCTAAAAATCAATCTGTCATTGGATTTTTCTTACCACCACTTTTAAGAAGAAAGGCTTTAATTCAACAAAGCCTTGAAGAATTGTTCACATATCTAGCTGAAGGGAAGTTGAAAATCACGATTGGAGAAGTTTTCCCATTAAGTGAAGCAGCGAATGTTCATACGATCTTACAATCAAGAAAGACAGTAGGTAAAGTGATTTTAGAGCCGAAAAACTAATCACAGTTAAAAGTGAAACCATTTTGATGATCGTGAAACTAAAAACGGAGGAGATCAAATGCATTTACGCCTGACTGATGAACAAAAAATGATTCAAAAAACAATTCGAAAATTTGTTGAAAAAGAATTAATTCCGTTAGAGAATGATGTACTTAGAAATGAGCGTGAAGGTAGACCGAGTTTAGATCCTGCAGTTTTAGAAGAACTCCAATTAAAAGCAAAAAAAGCTGGGTTCTGGGGAATAAATACGCCTACTGAATACGGTGGTGCTAATTTAGGACAGATGATGCTTGCGATTATTTACATGGAAATTTCAAAAACATTCGTTCCTTTTAAATTTGGTGGTTTTGCGGATAATATATTATTTTATTGTAATGAAGAACAAAAAAAGAAATATTTAATTCCAACAATTAATGGCGAAAAGAAATCATGTTTTGCCATGACAGAACCTAATGCTGGTTCTGATACTCAAAATATTAAAATGACTGCTGTGAAAGATGGAAATGAATGGGTTTTAAATGGTGAAAAAACATTTATTACAGGCGGAAATGAAGCGGATTTCGTAATGGCCATTGCAATTACCGATAAAGAAAAACATCAAAAAACAGGTGGTCGTGAAGGGGTAACTTGTTTTATTGTCGATCGTGAAATGGGATGGAAATCTGAATATATTCATACAATGGGCGAATGGGGACCTGCTGGTTTAGTTTTTGATAATGTACGAGTACCTGAAGAAAATATTTTAGGTGAATTACATGGAGGATATAATTTAGGACTTGAATGGATTGGATTTGCAAGATGGATCGTAGGGGCAAATGCGGTTGGGGCAGCTGAGCGATTATTACAAATGGCAATTGACTATTCAAAAGAAAGTGAGACATTCGGAAAACCAATTGCCGAGCGACAGGCGATACAATGGCAAATTGCAGATTCAGCTGTCGAAATTGAAGCAGCAAAATGGCTCGTTTTAAATGCAGCATATACCCTGGATCAAGGTGAAGATAATAGACATTTAGCTTCGATGGCTAAACTATATGGTTCAAATATGGGCAATCGTGTCGTTGACCGTGTACTTCAAATTCACGGCGGTATTGGTTATACAAAAGAACTTCCAATCGAAAGATGGTACCGTGAAGCTAGACTATGGAGAATTTATGATGGCACTGATGAAATTCAACGACTAATCATTTCGCGTAATTTATTAAAAGGACATGTGAAATTAGGCCAATTCGTATAAATTAGACAAAAAGGGGCGAGGGATAATGGCTGGAAGATTTGAAGGAAGAGTAGCCTTTATTACAGGTGGTAGTCGTGGTATTGGAAAAGGAATCGTAGAATTATTTGCAACAGAAGGAGCAAAAGTAGCTATTATTGACGTAAATGAAGAAGCACTCATGCAAACGGCAACAGAATTTAAGCAATATGAACTCTACACAAAAGTTGCAAACGTAACAAATGCGAATGAAGTTGAAACGGCGATGAAAGAAGTTCATGATGCTTTCGGTTCAATAGATATTGTCGTCAATAATGCTGGCGTTATTCGCGATAATTTATTATTTAAAATGACTGATTCAGATTGGGATACGGTTATGGATGTTCATTTAAAAGGTTCATTTAATGTTGTACGTGCTGCTCAAGTATTTATGGTAAAACAAAAATATGGAAGAATTATTAATATTTCTTCTACATCTGCACTTGGAAATCGCGGACAATCAAATTATGCAACTGCTAAAGCAGGGTTACAAGGATTAACGAAAACGCTAGCAATCGAGCTAGGTAAATATGGCATTACATCAAATGCTGTAGCACCAGGTTTTATTGAAACTGAAATGACAAAAGAAACAGCACAACGGATTGGGATTACATTTGAGCAGTTAGTAGAAGCAAGCTTAAGCCAAATTCCAGCTGGAAGAACTGGTAAACCTGAAGATATCGCAAATGCTGTTGCATTTTTTGCTGATGAAAAATCATCTTATGTCAACGGTCAAGTTTTATATGTTGCTGGTGGTCCTAAATCTTAAAAAAATGAGGTGAATGATATGTTTCAAGCTTTTATTGGAAAACGGTCTAAACATGTAAAAAATATTGTTGAGCGTGGTGCTGTAAAAAAATTCGCTGAAGCAATTGGAGATTTGCATCCAATCTATATTGATGAAGACTATGGAATGAAATCGAGATATGGACAAAATATTGCACCACCAACATTTCCAAGAGTGTTTGATTATGGGAAAATAGAAAATTTTAACTTACCAAATGTCGGTTTGATTCATGGAGAACAGACATTTGAATACAAAAGACCACTTTTAGTAGGTGAAACAATTAACTGTTATACGGAAATAAAGGATTATTATGAAAAACGTGGCGGTCAAGGATATATGGGTTTCTTAGTTCTTTCAGATCATGGTGAAGACCAATCTGGAAATAGTATATTTTCTGCTAAATCAGTTGTCATTATTACTGAAGAAGTTAGGAGAGTGTTGACTGTATGAGTGTTCTTTTAGACTTACAAACAGGTGATTCTCTAAAACAAGTTGTACTTGACCCAGTTTCACGAATTGATCTGATTAAATATGCTGGTGCTTCAGGAGATTTTAATCCGATTCATACAATAGATGATGAAGCTAAAAAAGCAGGCTTACCAGGCATAATCGCACATGGTATGTGGACTATGGGGAATTTAGCGAAACTTTTTTCGGATTATTTTGAGGTTGGCTTTATTGAAAATTACTCGATTCGATTTAAAAATATGGTATTTCTAAATGATGTGATTACTTTAAGTTCAATTCTAGAGAAAACAGAAGAAAACAGGTTGTATTTTAAAGTAAATGCAAAAAATCAGAATGATGTAACAGTACTTACTGGTAAAATTTTATTTAAAATACATGAATGATAATAGTTGTAAAAGGGACTTCTAAGAGGAGTCCCTTTTATTTTTTGTTAAATTTATATTAAGGAGCAAATAGAAGCTTATGTTTTTAGATGATTTACACATAATAGTAAAAAACGAAATAGGTGAGGAAAATGGATCTTTCATTTGATAAATTATTAGAGCAATTTGATTTGAAAAAAAATGAACATCAAAAAAATATGCATAAAGTAAATAAAAGAATAGATGAAATTGAGTCTCATATGGAGGAGATCAAAAAGCAATTACATAATTTTGATCATCAAATTGTTAATATAGAAAAAGAACTTAAAACTACTTTATCGATGATTAATGAAAATGAATCAAATTCAAATCATCATGAAGAGCAAAGATATGAGAATCAAGGCCATCATGAAAATCATGAAGGCCATGAACATCAAGAAAATAATGAACAAAAAGAAAATAGAGAACATCATAAACATAATCATGATCAAAATCACGAACATCACAATTGGGCTCAAAACCTTTTAAATAATGTGGAAGAATTTTCAGCAAGTATTTTTGAAACTAGTCACAAAGAACAAGATCAAAAAGAAAATAGAGATCATAAAGAAAACAATGAACACGAAGAGGCAAATACGAAAAACTCTAGAGTTGCTGCGAATAGGAAAAAGTACAATAATCAAAACAATGATAAAATGGATCAGTTTTCTGCTAGTGTAATCGATGAAAGTCAATCGCTATATTCCTCAGCAGATTTAACGAGTTTAAATCAAAAAAATTATACAGAATTAGCTACTTCAGATACACATAAGCATGTAGCGGAACATCAACAATACGAACATGAAAACAACACTTCGCAAAAAACATCTGAACAATTATTAGAAACAAATTTTTCAGATTTATCAATTGATGACTGGGAAGACAAGACGACAAATTTATCAATGTCAGAATGGTTTGAAGTCGACCCAAATAATGAGAGATAAATATCCTATATCAAAATGTAAATGCATTACTTCTGTAAAATGAGGTAATGCATTTTCTTTTGGTTTCTATACCATACAATGTTCGTGAATTTAGGAACACTTTACTTTATCAAAATAAGCATTTTTTAACTAGAAAGAAACATAAAGATAGTTAGGAGATCAATCGAACGCTGAATAAAAGAGGTGCAGAAATGATCATAAGAGAAGTGAAAGAAAGAGATGTACATGATCTATCTAGTCTTATGAACCAATTAGGTTATCCTACTACTGAACAGGAAATGAGGGTCAGATATGAGAAAATAAAGAATAATCCGCATTATTTTACTATTGTAGCTGAAGTAGATGATACAATAGTAGGTATGGTTGGATTATTTAGAGGGCATTTTTACGAAAGAAATGAAGTAAGTGTACGAATTGTTGCATTTGTTGTTGACGAGCGGCACAGGAAAATTGGAATCGGAAAACAATTAATCGCACAAGCTGAAAAATGGGCTAAAGACGTTGGTGCTTTAGGAATTGGATTAACTAGCGGTAAAAGAGAAGAAAGGGAAGTAGCTCATCGTTTTTATAAAAGGTTAGGTTATGTAGATAGCAGTATTGGGTATGTAAAAAAATTTGACTAATTTAATTAGTAAATAAACGGACTTATTTACTAGATTGGAGTTATGATGTCTAAAAAAACGATTGTATTTACAGGTGGTGGCTCAGCTGGGCATGTAACACCAAATATTGCGATTATTAATGAATTGAGTAAAAATGAATGGGATATACGCTATATCGGATCTAGAAAAGGAATTGAAAAAGAGTTAATCAATAAACTTGATGTACCATATTATGGCATTTCAAGTGGTAAATTAAGAAGATATATTGATTTTGAAAATGTTGTTGATCTATTTCGTGTACTAAAAGGTTGCTTTGATGCTAGAAAAGTTTTAAAAAAACTGAAACCTAGTCTAGTTTTTTCAAAAGGTGGTTTTGTTTCTGTACCCGTCATAATAGCAGCTAGTACATTAAAAATACCAATTTTTATACATGAAAGTGATATGACTCCAGGGCTTGCTAATAAAATATCACAACGATTTGCCACAAAGATTTTTACTTCATTTGAAGAAGCTAAAAATTATTTTCCAAAAAGTAAGACGACATCAATTGGTTCACCAATCCGAAAAGAACTTTTAAATGGTTCGCGAAAAAAAGGGATCGACTATCTTAATTTTAAAAGTTATCTACCCATTATAACGGTAATGGGCGGGAGCTTAGGTGCAAAGAAAATAAATGAAACTGTTAGAGATTCTTTACAGGAATTAACGAAAAATTACCAAATTGTTCATTTATGTGGAAAAGGTAATGTGGATGAAAGTTTACAAAATATTGAACGATATAAGCAGTTTGAATACGTTCATGATGAACTTGCAGACCTATTAGCAGCATCTCAAATGATTATTACTAGAGGTGGCTCAAATGCAATATTTGAATTTTTAGCATTACATAAACCTATGTTAATCATCCCCCTTACGAAAAATCAAAGTAGGGGTGATCAAATATTAAATGCTAAATCCTTTAAAGAAAAGGGATATGCATTAATGTTAGAGGAAGAAGATTTAACAATAAAAACACTCCAACAATCTATTCAAGAACTCCAAAACAAAAGGGATGTTTTTATTAATAATCTGAAAACTTCGAATCAAAGTAATGCTTTAGAAGTACTTCTTGAAGAAATAAAGAAAAGTTAAAGGGCATTACTGGGAATCGAAAAAATTGTTGAATAATTGCTTTTGAAATAATTTAAGAAAAGGTGAAAAAATTGATTACTGAAAAACAATTAATTGAAATTAAACAATTACAAGATGAATGCGAAAAATTTGAAGAAATAAATTTAAAGTTAAATTGGGAGATGTTAAGAAATCGGAAGAACGATTTAAAGGAAGATTTCTTTTATTATGATAAAGATCAACTAGTAGGTTTTTTAGCAACATACTATTTTGGTGAAAAAGTTGAAATCTGTGGTATGGTTCACCCGAGTTTTCGCCGAAAAGGAATATTTTCAAACTTATTAAATGAAGCATTAAACAATTTAGCACCAGTTAGTACAATATTATTAAACGCTCCAGAAGTATCAAAAACAGCAAAAGAATTTATTAAAAAACAAGAAGATTGTACATATTCATTTTCTGAATATCAAATGGTTTGGAAAGAAAAAGAACTAATAGAATTTACACCGATTGTTACTTTCACTAAAGCAGTACAACTGGATTTTGCATTTATATCAAGATTAGATGTTGTATGTTTTGGATTTGAAAAAAATGATGCAGAAAAATATAATCAACGCATTTTAAATGAGCCTGATCGTGCACTATATATAATAGAAGTAAATAATGAAAAAATCGGTAAATTGAGCCTTTTACGTGAAAATAATGAAAGTTGGATTTATGGTTTTGCAATTCTACCAGAATACCAAGGTAAAGGTTATGGTAAAAATGCATTACTTCAAATCATCGAAAAAGAAAATAAAATTGGAAACGAAATCCATTTAGAAGTAGCGCTTGAAAATAGTAACGCGAAGAAATTATATACAGGTTGTGGATTTAGACAATATAATACACAGGATTATTATGTGATTAAACGATAATAGCATTGTAAAAATGAATAACAGGTCCGGTGCTTTACCAAAAGGAGAGACTATAAGGGCATGTGTACGGAGAAAAGACCATCCATTCCCTTCTTTTCCTTGAACCTGCTTAATTCTATGTTACACTAGTATTGGAATAAATGGTAAAGGGTGAAAGTATTGGAAAAAGTAAGAGGATTTGAAATAGCAAAAGGATTTGAAGACTGCGGTGTTAATCTACCAAAAAGAGCAACTACACATGCAGCTGGGTATGATATTGAATGTATCGAAGAAACAATTATAAATCCTAATGAAATAAAATTAATTGCAACAGGACTAAAAGCATATATGCAAAGAGACGAATTCTTAGCATTATTTGTTCGATCGTCTACACCATTAAAAAAAGGATTAATGAAAGGAAATGGGGTAGGAGTGATCGATTCAGATTACTACAGTAATCCTTCAAATGATGGACATATCATGATGCAATTAATCAATGTGTCAAAAGAGCCTGTTATCATTCAAAAGGGAGAGAGAATTGGACAAGCAGTTTTCCAAAAATTCCTTTTAGCTGATGATGATATCACTGGTGAAGACAGAGTAAGTGGTTTTGGTAGTACTGGTAAATAAAAAAAAGCACTCGAATTTTCGAGTGCTTTTTAATTTTATTAATTAGTCTAACATTCTTGCAAGTTTTGGTGATAATGCAAGTAAGATTAAGCCTGCTAAGATTGCAGCTCCACCTACTACTAAGAATACTTGTAACATACCTAAAGTAGTTGTAAATGCAGCTAATTGACCACCAACTAAGTTTGCAATGAAACTTGATGATAACCATACACCCATTAATAATGAAGCAAGTTTAACTGGTGCATAACGAGATACTGCTGATAAACCAACTGGTGAAAGTACTAATTCAGCAATTGTATGGAAGAAATATGTCATAACCATGAACATCATGTTTGCTTTTACAGTAATATGATTTGGATCTGAACCTGTTTTCATTACTGCCATAATTGTGAATGCGAAACCAACACCTAATAGGATAAGTCCCATTGCCATTTTCGCAGGAACACTAATGTTTTTACCACTTCTTGCTAATTTAATCCAGATAGCAGATACAACTGGAGCGAATAGCATAATGAATAATGGGTTTACAGATTGGAACCATGCAGATGGTACATTGAAGCTACCAACTTTAAGATCCAAGAAACGTTCCGTATAAAGTGTTAATGAAGAACCAGCTTGTTCAAATCCAGCCCAGAAAAATACTACGAATGCAGCTAAGATAAAGATAACTGTAGTACGTTGTTTTTCTTTCTTTGTAAGAGGAACATCCTTAACAGAAGCTTTATTACCCTCTTTGATCACCTTAGCACTAGGTTTTGTACCTAAATCACCAAGATATTTTGAAGCTAATAAGTTGAAAATAATTTGTCCAATAATCATACCAATCGCAGCTGCTAAGAAACCATAACGGTAACCAAATATATCAGCGCCAGCAGCATTTTTAGACACAAATAGAGTTTGAGCTAAATAACCAGTTACGAATGGCGCAAAGAAAGCACCTAAGTTGATTCCCATGTAGAAGATTGTGAATGCACCATCACGACGTGGGTCATCTCCTTCATAAAGTTCACCAACAATTGTTGAAATGTTTGGCTTGAAGAAACCATTACCGATAATCATTAAAATTAATCCAAGGTATAAACCAGTTGAAGAATGAATACCAAATAAAGCGATGTTACCAGCTGCCATAATAATACCACCAAGAGTAATAGCACGACGTTTGGCAAGGAAATTATCTGTAATCCAACCACCAATGATTGGAGTGAAATATACAAGTCCAGTAAATAATCCATAAAGTTGAAGTGCCCAAGCATCTTTAAATCCAAGTCCACCTTGAACAACAGTTGTTGTTAAATAAAGAACTAAAAGTGCACGCATTCCATAGTAGCTAAAGCGCTCCCAAGCCTCTGTTGCAAATAATAGGTAAAGGCCAGGCGGGTGTTTCGTTTTCGGTTTTTGCTCGTTTGATGAAACGTTTTTTTGTTGTGTTGCTACGCTCATTCAAATTCCTCCCTCATAAGTGCTATTTTGTGTAATTCTCTGTATGAATATTTATTGTCGTAAATTCATGTACTATTCTGTCAATTTAGTCTAAAAATAAATTACATATTCTACAAATTTCGACAATTTAAGTTAAAAAAATTTTAACTATTTTTCAACAGCGCAATTCTACTAAATTTATATAAGATTCCTCAAAAAAAAATCGCGGAATCAATTTACTATTTTAGTATAACACATAATAGCTTATCTCTGTAAAGTTTTTTATATTGTCAGACAAATCTTGCAATACTGATTTTTCTTATTAAATCAATATTTTAAAGACTATGTCTAATGACCGGATATTTTTGGTCTAAACAAAAAGACCTATATTTAAATAATAATAAGTTTTTGAAATATTTCAAGGGTTTTTATTATTTTTTCTTTTAATATTATAAAAGTTTAATTAACCTAAAAATTGGTAATTGTCTAAATATGTCGAATCAAATAGAATGTTATGTCCTTTGTTAATATTCAATTAATTCATATGGACGATTTTCAAAATTTTGGATATACTGAAAGTACTATAAATGAAACGGAGTGATGAATTATGGGAAAGTTAATTAATTTAGTTCAAAAACAGGTGAAAATGAAGGGACAAAAAATGAAGTAAATCTTCACTATTGTCCTTATATAATTGGAGGACATAAATGAATTTAGAACAATTAGGTTGGAAAGAATCGTTCGGTGAAATGGATCAAAATACAGTTGTTGCTAGAGTAATATCTGAGCAAAGACAAATTTATAAGTTACATGATGGAGAAAGTGAGTTAACTGGAGAAGTATCAGGGAAATTTCAATTCCAAGCAAATGTAAAAAGTGATTATCCGTCAGTTGGAGATTGGGTTGTGATCGAACCTTTAAATGGTGAAAATAAAGCAATTATTCAAAAAGTGTTACCAAGATTAAGCCAATTTTCAAGACAATCTGCCGGCATAAAAATTGAAGAACAAGTTGTAGCTGCAAATATAGATTATGTGTTTTTAGTTATGGCATTAAATAACGATTTTAATATAAGAAGATTAGAACGATATTTACTGGTTACATATGATAGTGGAGCAAGTCCAATTATCGTATTAACAAAAAAGGATTTATGTACTGATCTACCGGGTAAAATGGAAGAAGTAGAAGAGATTGCTTTTGGAGTACCAATTTTCTCAGTTAATAGTACAAACGGTGAAGGAATTGAAGAGCTAAAGCAATTGATTTCATTCGGAAAAACTGTTTCATTACTTGGTTCATCTGGTGTCGGTAAATCTACGTTATTAAACGCGTTAATTGGTGAGTTGAAGCAGATCACCCAAGATGTTCGTGAAGGTGATGACCGCGGTAAACATACTACAACACATCGTGAATTATTCTTCCTACCATCAGGCGGGATGGTAATCGATACACCAGGAATGCGAGAGTTACAACTTTGGGGTGGAGAAGAACATATTAGCTCAACATTTACAGATGTAGAAGAACTAGCTAAATCATGTAAATTCTCAGACTGTACACATTCGAAAGAACCTGACTGTGCAGTTAATCGAGCAATTGAAAACGGTGATTTAGAACCCGAAAGACTCACAAGCTATCGCAAACTTATGAAAGAACTAGCTTACGCTGAACGCAAACAAGACGCATCACTCGCTAGACAAGAAAGAGAAAAGTGGAAAAAAGTTAGCAAAATGATGAATAGCAAGTCTTATAAATAAGAGGGGAAGAGTATTTATACTCTTCTTTTTCTTTGAGAAGTTTTTCTATTTATTTTAGTAGAAATAGGATTTGTATTGTTTCTTTTAATAACATTTTGAAGATAGCTTTGTATTCAAAAAGATGGAGGGCTGAAACCCCGCAGGCATAGCGAGGCCACTGAAAAACGCCATGATTTTTGAAAAAGTCCAATTCCCTAAATTTCCCATCCCCACTTTTGTCTCTAAAATGGGATGTAAAATGGCCAATCATTCCCACATTAGCTATAAAAAACAAGGTTTTTATGGGAATTGATTTTTCCGAAAAAGTAATTTTAAATTAAAATTTACTTTTTCAGTGGCCTAGGCATAGCCGAGGAGGCTAAAAGAATCTCGCCCCATGGAAAGCGAGAATCCTGTAGTGGAAATCAGCATCATTCAACTTCCTTTACCATGAAAAATAATACTCCTTAAATTACAAATTTTTTTTACGGTATGAACTAATTCAAAATTGGTCTATGAGTATGAAAAATAAAAGGATTTTACTTTAAAAATCTCATTCTTAAGACCGAGACAAGACAATACTTAAGTTTGTGTCATAATTAATAAAAAATAGATAAACTACATAGTAGAATAGTTAATAACAAAGGCTTCAATTGCTATTAACAAGTTAGTTTAGTGAATAGAGGAGAAGTATATGAAGCGTCTTAGACGGTTGACTAGCAATGAATTAACCGGATTATTGTTCATAATCGCAGGAATAGGATTGTTATTTGATTTATTTATGAATCCTTTTGCGATTATTGCAGCTGCAGTAGGGATTTATTTATTCCAATACGGGGCTAAAAAACGCAAAGTTTATCCTTCTACATCAGCAAATATTGCATTTTTTGGTGGAATCATTTTATTTATCAGTAATGTTTTTCAATTAAAATCGATACTAGGAGTACTATCATTTATCGTTATATATATTGGATACTTAATCTTTGTTAATTCGAAGTTTAATGAAAAGGTAATCGTACCAAATATTGTTGAAACTACAAATACAGGTGTATTTCAAACAAGTACACTTATTTCAAATCGTTTTTTCTCAAATATCCATTTGAAAAATGACACGTTTGAATTGGATGATGTGGATTATTATTTTGGCATTGGAGATGTCACAATTGATCTTTCCGAGTCTTTTATTCCAGAAGGTGAAACAGTTTTAGTATTAAATGGGATCATAGGCAACATTAGCTTGTATGTACCATATGACTTAGAAGTTTCAATTCACCATGCAACTTTATTTGGCAAAATTAATATACTTAAAAATGAAATTAGCGGATTTAATAAAAATTGTAAATTTACTTCTAATGATTATAAAGAAGCTTCTAGAAAGATTAAAATTGTTACTTCTTTAGCAATCGGAAATATAGAGGTGACAAATAAATGAAAATCGATAAAGGTATCTTTTTATCAATTTGTCTGGCCGCATTTACGTCTTGTATTTTAATTTGTGGAATCGTCTATTATTTCATTGATCATACTTTTCTAGATAAATTATTTTTGTATAAAATTGGAAATTTCCCTTTAATATTAATTATTTTTATTGCAATTATTATTATATCAATTG
>NZ_JBHJTJ010000021.1:0-79953 GCF_042267765.1 Gottfriedia sp. NPDC056225
TAAATGCTCTTGGTAAATTGGCTGGTTTAGCATTTTGTATCGTTTCTTTAACTTTTACTTGAATTTGCTCAAGCTCACTAAAGAATTGATCTTTTTCACGTTTAATTCGTTCAAATCGATTTATTGTATCATGTAAGATTTTTTCGATTGTAAATAGATCATTGATAAATGTTTTAAATACCTCGTTAGCAATTTCGAATTGGAAGAAATTTTGAATTTTCGTATTTAATTTCTTATAATTATTTTGAATTTCTAAATTTAAATCTGAATCATTATAGCCCTTCATCTCAAGCATACTTGAAATAGCAAAAACTGATGGGAAACGTACGCCAAGTTTCGTTAATTGGTTAATAAAGAAATTTTGTACGATTTCGATTTCATTTTGATCCTTTGCTAAATCCGATGCATTTAAAACAAAGTAAACCTTGTCACTATCAAAACTTTCTCTCATTCTTCCGATTTGCATTAAGAAAGACTCATCTTGACGTGTAAAAGCGTGCTGATAATGTGCAACATATAAGATTAAATCAGCTTTTTTCAAATAATCGAACGCTAGCTCGGTATGTCTTGAATGGATACTATTCCCACCTGGTGTATCAACTAAAACAATACCACTTAATGTTATATCACAATCAAAATAGACTGTACTTTCTTTTACAAAGCATGCTCGATTTTCTTCACTAATTACGCTTACATACTCATCTAAGTCATAGCGTTTTATTGTTCCGAGCAGACTTCTCATTTCTTCATAATTTTGACATACGCTTTCGGCATAAACGAAAGCATCCGTAGGGATTTTATCCTTTTGTTTCTTAATTAAATTTTGAAGCGTACTAAACCATTCTTTCTCGTTTACATCTACGCCCCATTTTTTGAAGAAATCTAAGAACTCTTCTTTTAATGATTCCTCTGATTTATAACTTACATCAGCTTTTTTATTCCCGGAATCAACCGTTGATCGTTTAATCTTACAAATTGCTGCTGTAGTTGGGTGTGGTGAAACTGGAAGTACACGATCACCTAATAAAGTATTAATATAGGATGTTTTTCCAGAACTAAATGCTCCAAATAAGGCAATTGTGTATTCATTAGATTTAATCTGTTCTCTTTTTTCTTTTAAAAGTGTGATTTTACTATTAACAAACTGGTTTGAAGATAATTCATTTAATAGAATGTCAGCAATTTCATACTTTGCATTAATTTCTTCATTTGAATATTTATTTGTGTTATTTTTTTCAATTTCTGTAATAAGTTCTTTCTTTATTTCGGGTTCTTGAACAGTTAATATTTTATGAGTAATTAATTCACTTACTGAAATTAACGTAGGTTTTATTTCTGGCAATTCATGATTTAATTCTTGATTATTATTTAAAATCGCCTTAATTTCTGAAACCATATGTGAAATTTTATGATTATTGAATTCTAATTCATTAAACCCATCAATTTTAGATTGGAGTTCGTTTTTTTGATTCGTTAATTTAACCAAGGCTGTTTCATTTTGTAGCTTTAATTCTTTTGAAAGACTGTAAATAAATTCTGAAATACTTTTACGGTAAACCCCTTTAATTCCTTCACTTACTTCCTTCGTATATTGTAATAAATAGTTTCCACTTATATCAATTAAGTGTGATGGCTTTGGACAAATTACCTCTTCACTCAAATTCGGTTCAAGAATTTTATCAAAGTCACTGCTATCAATTTTATTATTTTCGATTTGTTTCACAGTACGAACTGCAGCTTCTTTTACAAAATACTCAATCTGCTTATTCGTTAATTCTTTTACTTTACTAATAAATTGAGTTTTTGATTCATGTAAATTATTTTCAAGTTTTTTCCTTGATTGGAAAAGTCCTTTATTTTGCAACGCTTTTTCTGATTCTAAATAATTTGAAGCTAATTCTCTCATTTCAAAAGGTGTAATATTTGAATTATTCAGTACTTGTTGAGTAGACTGCAAACAATTTTCTTCAAATGACGAAACTGACTTTTCGATTGTTTCGATTTCATTATTCAAGTCATTATATTCCGCTTTAATTTGGTCAGCATTTTGATCAATATCAATGTAATCGTTCTCAAGTTGTAGTAATTGTTCATTCATGATTGTTAAAAAGCTTGCGTAATCATTTTCAATTTGAACTACATCTTGATTGCTGTATAAATCATTTAAATAATTAATAAATTGAGTATATTCATTATTTTTTACCGTTTTATCTCTTGTAGATAAATAAAAAACTTGTAGATTATTTAATCCTTGTTTTTTCATGTTTCCGATTACACCATGTTTAAACTGCTCAAACGTTAATTCCGTTTCATCATGCTTATCAATGCATGTAATGACTAAACAAACTTTCGTATTTTTTTCAACTAAACTATTAATAAAATCAATATTTGTTTTCGAATGAACATGCTGATAGTCCATCAAATAGAAAATACTATCCGCAAGATGGATCACTGAGTTTGTAGCCTCTAAATGATCCATGTCAGTTGAATCAATTCCTGGCGTATCGATTAAAACAGATCCACTTGGAATTTTAAAAATTTCTTGTGCCCATTCGAGTTCAATAATCGAGCCACTATCTGAAGCTAATTTTTTTAATTCATCTACTTGAATATCCTCTTGAATCTGATACATTTCACCGTCTTTAAGAGTGATTAACATCTTACTTTCGCCGCTTTTTAATTTTACGACGTTAGCACTTGTTGGGATTGGGCTTGTAGGTAGTTTATCTACTTGTAATAGATCATTTAATAATGATGACTTACCAGCAGAAAAATGCCCACAAAATACGTAATAACTTTCCTTATTTTGTATTTTGTATGCTAATTTTTTTAATTGAAATAATTCCTTGGAATTTCCTTGTTCAGAAAGTAAATTGATTCCTGAAGAAACCTTATTCAGTAATTCCCCTCTGTTGATCTTAGTATTTTGCAACGTGATTTCCCCATTTCATTTCAAACTCAAATATTTTCCCTAGCATTATTTTATCCCCATATATATTAATTTGGAAGAAGAATGTATAGGCAAATGAATAGAAAATTAATAAAACTTGTTATCTGACGAGCATTTTATGTATAGAAGAGCTAAAAAATGTACTTATTATTCCTAAATTAGGGGACTATGTTCTATTATTCTTCCTTACTTCAAATTTAATTGATAAAAGTACAAAAAAAAAACTAGGCAACATCACCTAGTTTTGAACTTGTTTAAGTACATATTTAGTTAATAAAAAGTATAAAAGTATTGTAGCCGACACAAATCCAAGAACCATTTGACGCACAACCTTTCGAAGTTGATAATGATTTTCATTCTACATTAATCATAATAAGTTATTTTCCATTTGTCAATAACTATTCGATGGATTGTAAAAGCGCTTTATTTTCTTCTCGGATTCTTACTTTTAATAGCATTAAATTAGAAATAGAAAAGACTACGGTTGTAATATATGCATGAAACATAATTGGAATTACCAATAATTCTATCGTTACAATGATGTAATTCGGATGTTTTATATATTTATAAAGTCCATCTTTTACTAACTTTTCATTAGGTAGAATAATGATTTTTGTATTCCATCTTTCTCCTAATGTCGAAATAACCCATACTCTCGCTAACTGTAAAATGATAAATAATATTAAAAGGAAAGTAAAAAATTCCATTTCTACATACGGAATAAAGTAATTTTCAATAAATATCGATAAAAAAAACATACTATGTAAAATAATAAAATATTTATAATGCGCTTGGCCAAATTCAATGGCACCACGTTGTTTTAGTTTTTTTTCATTATTTTTTGCTATACCAAGTTCAACTACTCTTTGGATAATAATAAACAAAAAAATAATCTTTAACATTAGCATTCTACCCACTTTAACAGAGAAAGCTCAGAACTAAAGCCCGGTCCTAGGGCACAAAGAAGGCCTAATTCATCCACTTTTCCTTTTTTCATAAATTCGGATAATACAAATAAAACTGTACAGGACGACATATTACCAAATGACTTTAAAATCTGTAATGAAGTTGCTAATTTCTCTTCGCAAATATCAAGTGATTCTATATATGCATCTAACACTTTTTTTCCACCTGGATGAGCGATAAAATGAGTAATATCTTCAATGGTCAGCTCATTTTCAAATAAGAAATTAGAAACAACTGGCTGCAACCAATTCTTAACGATCGATGGTATATCTCTTGAGAAAATTACAAATAGTCCATCGTTGCGAATATCCCATCCCATTACATCTAAAGAATTCGGCATTAGATTCGAATTTGTTTGAACGATTGTAGGTAAAGCTTTATGTATTGTTCTATTTTTCAACTCACTTTCATCACCGACAACAAGTACAGCAGCTGCTCCATCCGCAAACAATGAAGTTCCAATTATATTACTTTTTGAAAGATCTTCTTTTTGGAAGGTCAAACTACACAATTCAACAGCAACTAGTAGAATATTTGACTTAGGATGTGCCCTGCAATAATCAAAGGCTCTAGAAATTCCGCTAGCTCCACCAGCGCAACCTAAACCCCAGATCGGTATTCTTTTAATTGAGTTATTAAAAGGTAGTATGTTGGCAATATGGGCATCAATAGTTGGGGTCGAAATCCCAGTAGATGATACGAAAATAATTCCTTGAATTTCTTCATATTTAATTTCCGAAGATAGAAATTCATTGCTTGTTACACAATTTTTTATAGCTTCTATTGATAATTCAATCGAAATTTCAGTATAAGCTTGATTTTTTTGTTCGAAGCTATGTTCCTCGCTATACCAAGAGAGCTCTTTTGATATGTAGCGATTTTGAATTTCCCCATTTTGAAATACAGATAATAACCGATCAATTGATGGGTACTTTTTCATAAAAAGTTCTCTAATAAAAGGCACGACATTTTCTTGATTAATTTTATTTTTAGGCACTGATTTTCCAACAGATAAAATTAAAGGCATAATTTCCCACTCCTTATAGAGATTAACTTTTGTATAAAAATGGAAAATTATTCTTCAAATTGGATAGAAAATCTGAAAACAATTGTTTTAGCTCAATTGTGGTTTAATAAATTACGAATTAAAAACTAGAAGACAACATTAGAAAATCAATAATAAAGTCCATAAAAAAAAAGACAATTCACTATCCGCTCATTGTTCATGAACAAATAATTAGAATTGCCTAAGCGTTTCAAAGGAGTGTTCTCTCTAGTTGTGCAGTTTTAGTATATCTCATTTTATTTGATTGTACATTCGCAATTATTTCCATTAAAACGATTAATTTATATGGCTTAATTTAGATCGATTTATTTACTTCTTCTAACTCATAAAGGCTTGAATATTTTGTTTCTAGATAATCAATATAATAATTTACATTCAATTCTTCTCCTGTAACATCCTTCAATATTTCTTGCGGTTTCTTAGTTGCACCATATTGATGAATATTCACTCTTAACCAATCAAGTACTGTTTGAAAATCATTCGTTTCAATTAATTCGTTATAATTCGGTAATTCTTTTTCCATTGTAGCTTTAATTTGAGCAGCATACATAGCTCCTAAAGCATATGTTGGAAAATATCCGAAATGTCCCATCGACCAATGAACGTCTTGCAGTACGCCTTCTCGATCAGTTGCTGGTACAATTCCGAGATACTCTTCCATTTTCTTATTCCAAATAGAGGGAAGCTCATTGACTTGAATTTTACCATCTAAAAGATCCTTTTCAATTTCATAACGAATCATAACATGTAATGGATAAGTTAATTCATCTGCTTCAATTCGAATAAAAGAAGGTTTACTATTATTAATCACTTTATAAAATTCATCTAACGTAATATTATCTAATACACCGTTTAATTGCTCTTTTAAATTTGCAAAATTACACTTCCAGAATTCATAGCTTTGTCCAATAACTTTTTCATATAAAAGTGATTGTGACTCATGAATACCTAATGAAGCACCTTGAGCAATTGGTAAACATTCTAAGTCTTTCGAAATGTTTTGTTCGTAAAGTGCATGACCACATTCATGAATCGTACTAAATAGAGCTTTTTCGAAATTGTTTTCATGATATTTTGTCGTTACTCGAACATCTCCTAAGTTAAGGGAAGTTGCAAACGGATGTGCAGTAGGATCTAGTCTGCCAGCATCGAAATTATAACCAAGAGTAGTTAAAAATAGTTCACAAATTTCTTTTTGTTTTTGTTTAGAAACAAAAGATTTCATTTCTTCTTTTTCAAAGCTTTTCCCACTCGTTGATATAGCTTTAACAAGCGGTACTATTTTGTTTCTTACTGCCGAAAATATCTCGTCCAGTTTTTGAACAGTCATACCTGGTTCATATTCATCTAAATATGTATCGTATTTACAAGTTGTATATCCTAAATATTCTACGAATTTACGTTTATACCCAATTATTTCAGTTAAATATGGTTCGAATTTTGCAAAATTGTTTTCTTCCTTCGCTTCTGCCCATACGCTTTCCGAAATTGCTTGGCATTTAACAAATGCTTCAAACTCTTCAACAGGTATTTTCGTATTTCTTTCATATTGCTTCCTTAAATAATTTACTGTTTTTTCAACCTCTACTGAACATTTCCCTGCGCTAACCGCTTCTTCCATTGTTATTAAATAATGGGCCATCTCATCTGAAATACTCATCTTAAACACATCGGCTGATAATTGACTAATTACATTTGAGCGCTGCTTAAAAGAATTTTTAGGTGCTCCTGTCCGAAGATCCCAGTACAATACACCAATTGCTTCTTCAATATTCAGCATTTTATTTACATACTCTAAAAATGAAGCCTCATACTCTTTCAAGCTCATCAATATACCCACCTTTAAAATCAAATTTTTCAGTCAGATAAATAGTACCATATATATTTAACGGATTAAGAGGAATTTTCTCATTTTTCAAATAATATTTATCGACAAAACGGATAATATTACCATTTTTTGCACATACTACGCCAGTATTTGTTCAAATTATATAATTTTACATTTCGAATATTCCTTGACAGGAATATTCCTCATGAGGTATATTTAATTTATGAATTCGACTTTAATTGCTCTTTCTGAGCCGAACCGATTACAGATTGTCGAACTCTTACGTGACGGTCCACTATCAGTAGGTGAAATCGCTGAAAGTCTCGGACTTAAACAACCACAAGTTTCAAAGCATCTACGCGTTCTTAGTGAAGCTGGGCTTGTCGAAGTTCAACCAATCGCCAATAAAAGAATTTACAAACTAAGACCCCAGCCGCTAAAAGAAATGGATTTGTGGATAAAGTCATTCCGACACGTCTGGGAACAGAGATTCGATCAATTGGACGATTACTTAAAAAAATTACAAGGCAAATAAACATAGCTTATTCACAGTACTTAATTTGATTAGTTTAAATTTCGAAAGGAGTAAATTTAAAGTTTTTTATTCATCTGGTAAACAGACATTAAGTCGTCTAGCAGATTATTTATTAAAAAAATAAACATACAAAATGAATTGGAGGAATTGAAAATGAGTGAAAATACATTTAAAGTTGATGAGCAAGGATTAGTTTTAACAAGGGTTGTTGATGCACCTCGTGAATTAGTATTTAAAGTTTGGTCAGAAGCTGAGCATCTTAAAAATTGGTGGGGTCCTAAAGGATTTACAATGGATGTAACAACATTAGAATTTAAAACTGGTGGTAAATTCCACTATAAAATGCAATCACCTGATGGATTCGAAATGTGGGGATTATTTGTTTTCGGAGAAATTATTGAACCTGAAAAAATCGTTTTTGTTAATTCATTCTCTGATCCAGAAGCCAATATGGTTCGTGCCCCATTCTTTGAAGTGTGGCCATTGGAAATTCAAAACACTTTAACTTTAGAAGAAACTGACGGAAAAACAACTATTACATTAAAAGGTTTCCCAATCAATGCAACTGATGAAGAAGTTGCAGCATTTATTGCAAATAAAGAATCTATGCAACAAGGCTTTACTGGTACATTTGACCAATTAGATGAGTATTTAGCTAAAACATCTTTATAAGATCATTATAAAAAATACCCTTTTGAGTCCGATATAAACTCAAAAGGGTATTTTTATTACTAATAATAAACAACTTTAGTTTTAGCAATTAAATCATGTAACGCTTTTTGATCTTTTCGAATGATAAAAAGTAGATCTACTAAATACATAATGCCAAGTATTTGTATTAATATTGGTAGGTTTATTTGACAACCAAAAGCAAATATTGTACGCATTGACATTGTTTTTAAATCGACTAAGTCTTCCGTAGCTTTAACTACCATAATGCTTAATAATCTTTTTCCAATTGTTTGCCCACTCCATATATAAGTAGGAACTAGTACATAAAATAAGAAAATAAATAAAAGTAACCAGATTGAATAGAGAAATAGCTGCTTACTACTATACAAATATAAATGTAAAATGTCTTTACTTTCTATGCCAATTATTAATAACCCCAGTTTAGAAAATAAAAGATAGAATGTCCCATCGATCCACGCTGCAAACAATCTTCTTGTACGGCTTGCCAGTTCGAAATCCATCTAGATGAACCTCATTCCACAATTTTGTTAAAATGGATATTTTAAGATATATACTATTATACTTGGACATTTTATTTTTGATTAATGATTTTTAACTATTTAATTAATTATTTATTTATAAATGCGCATTTACTTATTCAATAGAAGAATAAGGATAATTGTTATCTTTTAGGTTCTGATATAAGGCAGACTTTCTAATACAATAAATTCCTTCTTTCTTAGCTAGAAATATCACCACCCTAAGTAATTATTATGTATAAAAATAATTTAATTCAATGAAAATGCCGGTGATATTTTTGAAAACTGTTCAATCAGTAGAAAAGGAAATTTTCAAGTCGAGAATCGTTAAAATATGCATCTTTTTACTCTTAATCGTTTTGCATTATACCATTTATGAAATTCCTTCTAAATCACTAACTACATTGGTTTTAACAATCGTTGTAATTGAAGCGATTATTAATAATTTTTATCAAAGAATTTTGAGAATAATAAAAAAAACATCCTAGATGCTTGAATGAGTTCGACTGCGTAAAAAAGAAAGACCACAAACAAATGTTTGTGGTCTCTTTATTTACATTTTTTCAAATAAGATTTACGTTTACTTTAGATTGTTTACCTGCAATCGTTTTCAATAATTTCTGAAGTTCTCTTAAATCTGTGTCCAACTGATGACGAATCTTAATAACTTCATGGTGATTGTCATTATTATGATTTCGAGCTTCTTGCAACTTGATTCGTTTTTCTTCGATATTTCGTTCTAAAGATCTTGCTGTCCTAAAAAACATTCAAATTACCCCCTTTTCAAAAGTTTGAACACGCTTTCATTTATTATTAATATACAATGAAAAAGTAATGATTCGAACATTAAAAAGTGTCTATTCTTTGAACTTATTAAGTATTCGTTTACTTTTTCGATTATAATTTTTAATCTTGTTCTAATTATTATATAGAATCTTTATATTTTCATTAAGATGAACGCGCTTTCATTTTTATTAAGTATACTATACATTACTATCTTTTTAATAGCCCAAAAGTGTCTATTCTTTGAACTTATTAATATTTTGTTTTAATTATACACTTTTTAATTGATTTATACATTTATTAGTAAAGTTAAGGGAGGTTTAAATAACCTCCCTCGTTCCACCTATATCATGCTAATTTGTATAATTCTGAGTACTTTTCTTCAAGGTATTCAATAAAATATTTCACATTTAAATCTTCACCTGTAACATCGACTAAAATTTCCTTTGGTTCTTTTAGTTTTCCATATTGATGAATATTGTGAGTTAGCCAATTTACAATTTGGTGAATTTCTCCACTTTTTAAAATATGATCAAAATCAGTTAATTCCTGTTTCATTTTACGTTTGAACTGAGCTGCATACATAGCCCCTAATGCATATGAAGGGAAATAACCAAAATCTCCTCCTGCCCAATGGACATCTTGAAGTACTCCCTCTCGATCGTTAGCTGGAGTAATTCCTAAATATTCTTCCATTTTCTCGTTCCAAACTTTTGGTAAATCTTTTACTTGTAATTCGCCATCAAATAGCTCTTTTTCAATTTCATACCTCACCATAATATGTAATGGGTATGTACATTCATCCGCTTCAATACGAATTAATGAAGGTTCGCTATGGTTTATTGCATTATAAAAATCCTCAACGGACAAATTTTTAAAATAATCGCCAGTTTTTGCAATTAACTTTTCATATTGAGTTTCCCAAAACTCTTTACTTCTTCCAATCATATTCTCAAAAAATAATGATTGCGACTCATGGATTCCCATAGATGCCCCTTCACATAATGGCGTACCAATTAAATTTGAAGATAAGTTTTGCTCATATAGTGCATGTCCACATTCGTGAATCGTTCCAAAAAGAGCACTCATAAAGTTATCTTCTATGTATTTTGTTGTTACACGCACATCACCAGGATTTAGTGTAATTTGAAAAGGATGCACTGTTTCATCTAATCGGCCGGAATCAAAATTATAACCTAATTTAACGAGTACATCTTCACTTACCTCTTTTTGAATATCAATTGAAATTGGCTGTGATAATTCTTCGCGCTGTAACCTAACAGAGGATTTTGAAATTTTCGCTACTAATGGTACAAGACTTTCCCTGACTTCTCCAAAAACTTCATCCAGCTTCTGAGTTGTCATTCCTGGTTCGTAGAGATTCAATAATGTATCATATTTCTTATCTTTGTAGCCCCAATATTCAATAAACTGTTTTTTCATTGCTACAATCTTTTCTAAAAATGGCTGGAATTTGCTGAAATTGCCTTCATTTTTAGCGTCTTCCCAAGCATTTTCGCTTAATGAACATAGCTTTACGTATTCTGCATATTCCTTTTTAGGAATTTTGCAATTTAAATCGTAATTTTTTCTACATTCTTTTACTGATTTCTCGATGATTTCACTTAAATTTCCAGTACCAATTTCTTTTTCTAATAAATTTAAAAAGTTTTCCATTGTACTTGAAGTTGTCATTTCAAAAACTTCTTCTGAAAGTTGGCTAATAACATTTGATCTTTGCTCTGCACCATTTTTTGGAGCTCCAGTTCTTAAGTCCCAATACATCACATTTATTGCTTCATTATAATTTTCGATCTTCTTTAAATACTCAATAAAGTCTTCTTGAACTTTTTTAATTTCCATTTTTATCCCTCATTTCTATAATTTAGCTGTTAGTTTCATTCTATCATATCTTCTATTTTCATTTTGTTAAAAACTTAGTCAAATTCAGAAGATTATATTAAAGACAGAAATTAGTTTAATATTGTACAATACAACCAAGGTGATGCTATGAGAATATTATTATTAGGCGCAACAGGAAGAGTTGGTTCTTTTTTAGTTGATCTATTATTAGAAGCCAATTTTGAAGTAACCGCTTTAGTTAGAGATGAAAAAAAAATTAAAGTAAAACATGATTCTCTTACTATAATTAAAGGAAATACATTAAATCATACTGATTTGAGTTTAGCTTTGGAACATGTAGATGGGGTAATTTCAGCTCTAAATACTGAGGGTGAAAATATTTTATCTAATACTATGAAACAGTTAATTCCTCTTTTGGAAATGAAAAAAATTAAACGTTTTGTGTCAATAGGAACTGCAGGTATTTTGCAATCTAGAGTGGAACCGACGCTCCTACGTTATTTAAGCTCAGAATCAAAAAGGAAATCAACGACTGCAGCAAAAGATCATGAACATGCTTTTTTGTTATTAAATCAAAGTCAGTTAAATTGGACGATTGTTTGCCCGACTTACTTACCAGATGGACCAATAACGAAAAAATTTCGTATAGAAAAAGAAATATTGCCTATTGATGGCCAAAGCATTTCAACTGGTGATACAGCTTTTTTTGCCTTTAATGAATTTTCCGATTGCAAATATAGTAAAAGTAGAGTAGGGATTGCCTATTAAAAAGGCTTTTGGCTGTCGAATAAGTCGGCAGCCTTTTTAATATTTCTAGTTATGTAAGATATTGTGCTACTAAATTTAAACTTCATTGATTTCTATTCAAGAGTACACCATTTTTCATCTGGTTAATGATGATTTTTGAACTAAAAAAAGATTGTCTAACTAGACAATCTTTAGGAGTCTAATTTATCTTTGCAAAGATACAAGTATCAGTTAGTTTTTTACCGTCAGCTGAAAGATCTTCATTACGTAATATTCCTTCAAGCCCAAATCCTAGTTTTTCAGGGATCGAACGACTTTTAGTGTTATTAGAATCGCATCGTATTTCAATCCTACTAAATTTAAATTGCTGAAAACCAAGATTTATTAACGCTCTGACTGTTTCTATCATATATCCATTGCCACTAAAAGGTGTGCTAATCCAGTATCCAATTTCACATTTAGAAATCTCCCAATTAATTCTGTGTAGGCTAGCAGTTCCAATAAAATCATTAGTATCCTTATTATAGATAAGATAGCGAAAGCTTTCTCTTTTCAAAAAATCTATATGGGCATTTCTCAGTATTATTTCTGTTTCTTCAACAGTAGGAATTGACTGGTATAAAGACAACCATTGCTTTAACTCACTAATCGAATCCTTAATAGCTTGGTTTACTACATCTCCTTCACCAGCTTGAAGTGGTGCTCGAAGAATTAGTCTATCTGTTTCTATTTGAAACGGAACATCTAATAAAATAGAATTCATTTCATTTCCCCTCTCGAAAACTTTAAATTATGACTTAATGAAACTTAAACAATAAAAAACAAATCAAAGAGGCTTTCTAATTTTTCAATTTTTGCATTCTATAGTTGCATATGAGCTTCAAGTTAGTTTGTTAGTCTTTCTCCAAATTAATGATAAAGTTAAGATTAGTAAGCCCATTGAAAAACCTATCATTTGGTCTAATAAAAGTTCTCCAGTTTTAAAATAATGATTAACGAAAGTACCTCCAAACATAACGGTTAATGTAAGCGCGAATTTAAATAAGTAATTGTTTATTTTCAAAATGTTTATCTCCATTTACACTTAAATCTTCAAATTATCCTTCTTATAGAATACCATATTTATCCATTTCCAGTACAAGATTTATAAAATTCTTATTGTTCTAAACTGCCATTTTGTTCAATAATAAAGACCGACAATTGTAGACACGTTGTTCATCTGATGCAAGTTAATCGTATATTGAATTAGCTGTTTCAACTAGGTCAATAATTGTGTAATTTTTATCAATATCCGTTAATTTGAGTAGCATTATTTCATGATAAAGTCCATCTTTTTTCCATCGAATTATCTTTGAACCAGCCTTATCATCTCTTACTATTATCACCTTAGTTCCATCTTTTAACTTTGTCGTTAATTGTTGTCCTTCTCCTGAGAACTTGATGTTTTTTTGGTGATATGTCGTGACTTCCACAATAACTCCTTTTCCGTCCGTATACTTAATTGAAGTTAGATTAATCGTATCATTTCCAATATTTTTTTGAACATCCAATGAAACATTCTTTACATTGAATGGTAACCTCTTTGGTACAACGATTTCATTTTGAATATCCTTAGGTAATACTTCTACTTCTTTTTTTATCGTTTTAGGGTAGTCTTCTTTTAGCTTATCAAGTGAACTATTTCCATTTGTACAGGCAGTTAATAAAAGAATTGAGATTGCTAAAATGATTTTTTTCACTTTGACTAACCTCCTCTTTTACAATATTTCTTCAAATTATATTCAAATTCCTATATTTTTTGTCTACATTTCAATTTTTCTTATGCATCCATACTACCATTTAGCCCAATAAAAAAAATCGACTATTAAGCCGATTTTCTTGTTTAGTTACCTATTACGCTAGATTTCTTAATGCTTTAACTCTTAATTTGTTTGTAACTAGAAATCTGATTGAAGTTTCTTTTTTTATAATAAATTACCAGTTCCACCATCTGTCACTACGACCACGGAAATTATCACGTCTGTCATCGTCACAACGATCTACTGCACGACAGAATTCCTCTTTATCAACCGTGATTTTCGCATTAAATGTAAAAAGTAAAAAGTAATGGACAAGTGTTTAATTATAATGATTATATGCTTTAGTTGAAAAAGCTTCTAATTAACATTTTTCAAATACGGACCAAAATTCATCATCTTTCAATAGCTGAACAACAACATCTGTTATAGTTTTACGACTTATATCTTCTATCAATAACATATCTCTTGCCCAAAAATATTTACCATTAAGACACTCGCCAGTAGCTTGATTTTTTTCTATTAAACTCAAAATATTTTTATATGTAATAAAAGTCGCAACTCCTTCAGTACCATCTTCGAATATTACTTTCACATCAGTATTATCATCATAAATATCATAACCATTTGACCTCTCTTCAGCTTCAATCCAAATTTCTTTCATAATTCACCACTTTCAGGAAAAGGTTATCTTATACTAACGGACTGGGGAGTTGATTAAGAATCTCTTATTTGAAATCCTTTTTTTTTGCAAATTTATTAATTGAACTAATTAATTTATCTTTAAAAATAGTAAATGATTCATGGATAGTCCTATGTCCCTCTTGTAGTACATACTCTTGAAAAATAATAAAATTTAAATGGTCCATTTTTTTTATAACAAAGGTGTTGCATTCGTATTCTCCACATCTAATGTTGGAAGAGTCGATAAAATCAATAATTCCATCATAAAACTCTTGTTGGGAAATCTCATCTTCTAAGAATGATTCTATTACATTTTTCATTTATACCTTCCTTTTTTTATTAGCGTATAATTCCCCACTCTAACATCTAAGAATAAAAATATTTTATCATATAAATCGAACTTCCTTCTGCAACAATCCTGACATTTAGTTAAATAAGAAAATCAACAATTTACTTTAACGGATCCAAATAAAAAAAGAGTGCAGAGAAATTTTAGGGATTTCTCTACACTCTAACACTACTTTTTTATGGTTTAACAGGTAAACTGTTTAAGATTTTATCTTTCGTATCACTGTTTAAATCATTATCGATAAATAAAATAATTTTCCCTTTATCTTCATGACCACGGATTAGACGCCCAATACCTTGGCGTAATCTTAATAACATGTACGGCTCATCAATTTCTAAATAAGGATTTTGTGAATTTTGTCGTTTTGATTGGAATACCGGATCATTAGGAGGGAATGGTAATGAATGAATAATTACCTGACTCAATGATTCTCCTTGTATATCTAATCCTTCCCATAGATGGACTGCACATAAAGATGCATTAATATCTTCTTGGAATTTTTGTACGATTGAGCTAATTTCTTCTTCACCTTCGAAGTATAAATTAAAATCAACTTTTTCCTTCGCAATCTGCTCTTTAAATTTTTTCATTTCTTGAGTTGAATTAAATAATACTAATGTACTACCGTTATTATTCTTTAATTTCTCAATAATAAACTCATTTTTAGCTTCTATTTCAGTTGAATTAACTTGTTTCAACTCAATTTGCATTTGCTCCTCATAATCGAAAGGAGAATTCACTGAAAATGATAAATAATCTTTTATGCCTAGACTATTTGCGATGTAATCAAAGGATGTATTTTGAGAAAGTGTCGCAGACGAGAATACGATTGGCATTTTTTGATTGAATACTTTTTCTTGTAAAAGCTCATTAACTGCTTTTGGCATGATAACAAGCGTTAATTCATTTTGATTATACTCTATCCATTGGATAGCAGTTACTTCGTTTATAAACAGATTTAAACAACGCTCCACATCATCTAAATGCTCATCAACGATATTTAATTGATATTCGTCGATCGTATACATTTCACTTTCAAATACTAATTCGTCACCAATACTACTAATTTGAGATTTTAATCTACTTGCTAATTTTATTAAACGTTCATTCATGTTTAGTTTATGTCTTCTTGAACCTTCAACTTCTTCAGTATTAATATCTAATTCATAGAAGAATTGATCGTACGTTTCTAATGTATCTTCTAATAACTGTTGGAAGCTTTCACGTGTTCCCGATTGCATTAAAAATGATAAAAATATATTTAAAGTCTCTTGTTGTAAACGGTATGTTAATGACTTTTGACTTGCAAACTCAAGTAAATGTCCTTCATCAAATACAACACAGCTTGGGTTTGGTAGTAATGGTAATTGCCCTTCTCGTTTTCTTGATTCTACGGTCCAAATATGCTCCATATAAAATTCTTGAGAACAGACGATTAAGTCAGATGCTTTACGATAATGCTCTCTAGATAGAGTTTGTCCACATCTATGTCTTTGTTCACAAGTAGAACAATCCTGGAAATAATCGTAAGAGATTGTATCCCACTCTTCATCCGTTAATTCCTTATATTCAGTGCGGTCTCCATAAGGAGTAAATTTTTGTAGTGTTCCATAATCATTTACAAAACTCGGTAAATTTTCATAAACCGATAATACTGCATCAGAAACTTCATCTTCAGTGCGCTGTTGATCTAATTTTTTTAAACATAAATAGTTAGTAGTTGATTTAGCTAAACGTACATCAATTGATAAATTTAATGCATTTGATAGTTTTTCAATGTCACCATTTTTCTTAACTAATTGCTCAATTAATGACTCATCAGCACATGCGATAATCGCAGGTTTACCAGTAAATCTTGCGTAGCATAAGCAATAAAGTAAATATACAAAAGTTTTACCAGTTCCTACTCCCGCTTCAGCAAAAATCACTTTCTTCTCTTTAAAAGCTCTTTCGACTTGATAAGCCATAAAAATTTGCTCATCTCTTAATTCATAGCCAGCATCTGGTAGTAAATCGTAAAATACGTCACCAATCCATTCCCCTAACTTTTCTATGAATTGATCTTGTTTTCCAACCTCAAAAGGTAATTTAGTTGATTGACTCATTGCTACCCCCAAAATGTATTTTAAAAAGAAAAAGTCCTCCTGTTTGAGAACTTTAATTTTGCAAGTTTATTCAAAACAATATTATATAAAAATTTGTCTCCAACCGCTATCATACAAAAAATGAAGTGGAAAGGCAAGGGAAATAAGACCGGATTAAAAAAAGATAGATAAAAGAATGATCGTGTATCTCCATCAGGTTTTACATGCCACTATTTCCCCAAATATTTCTCTTACCTAGCTTTTTGCTTGGTTGATCATTTCTTCAACAATTATTTGTGATTTTAAAGCTTCTACTCCGTCAACTGATGGTTTTTCATCTGCGTAAATACAATTGATAAAATGGCCAATACAATCTTCAAAGCCCCTTTGCTTTAATGTTGTGTCCCATGAAGATGAAAACGAATTATGTATCGTGTTATTTTTCTCAATTTCAAAATTGCTCATATTTTTTACTCTTATGATCGAACCTTCTGTAATTAATTCAAGTTGCTCTAGATTTGTTCCTGCTTTGCGATGCATATTTGTACTGATCATTGCTTCTGATGTGGATTCAAAATGATGAGTAGCAAATTCTAAATGATCATTAGTATTTGTTTTAACTTTACCATTAATAAGATTAATTTCTCCATTTGCTAGCCATCTAACAGTGTCAACTACATGCAAATAATCATCAAGCATCGTAAATTCAAATGAATTTGGACCGATCTTATTCTCGCGATGCTTCTCAAACTTAATGGAAGCTATATTTTTTGCTTGCTCTTTAGCTTGTATATACATTGGACAAAAGCGACGATTGAATCCAACCATAAGCTTTCGATTTAGTTTAATACTTAATTCAGCTAATCTTTCTGCCTCTGCTCTAGTAGCTGCTAGTGGTTTATCAACATACACATCTTTTCCATTTTTTAATAAGTATGATACAACTTCAAAATGTGAACTAGTTGAGCTATGTACAAATACAGCGTCGCTACTTTCTGTCAGTTTGTTTAAATCTTCAAAATCGGGAATTCGATACTGAGAGCATATTAATTTACGCTTTTCCTTATTTGGTGAAAATGCTCCGATAAAATCCCAATTTTCCTCTTTTGTAAGAATCGGTAAATAGGCTTTCTGTGCAATATTACCTAAACCAACCATCCCAATACGAATTTTTTTCATAAGTTCATCCCTTTCGTATTTGTTCTCTCTTTATCATAACAAAATTTCATTCAATTTTTAAAAACAATTGATTCAATAATTGAATTTAATTTGGCAATAACATTCCAATAATCGGGAATTCTAAAAAGTGATATATGTAGATTCAAATTAGATTGGAGGCTGATTAATTGTATTTGTATTCTTTAATTCAGACCAATTTTGATACAAATGATGATATTAGTATTGTAAGAGATCTTTATTTACTTCAACATGAACAAAGTTTTTCTAATGAAGAATTTCATGATTTGGTCACCCAGTATAAAAGCACTGCAGAAACAAATTGGCATGTCGCACATTTACTTGAAAAAAATCACGGATTTCGAATTGTCCCGGCCATTAATTTATGAGTTTCAATCTCATTATTTTTCACAGCATTTTCAAAATGTGTTCGTAATATCTTTAATTAAATGAGTTATTATTATAATTAAAAAAGGGCTCCTATTTGTCAGCATTAGACTTTTAGGAGCACCGATATCGGGTTTTACTCTTCGCGATTTCTTGGAGGTCTTTTACCAAAGTATTGGTAATAATCCGTTTTAATAAATCCATTAAATAGTTTACGTTTTTTTGTGGCTGGTTTACCGTAAAATTGTTCAAATCCTTCATGACTGGTTAATACATAAGTTGACCATGTATCTAATTTCGTAAATACATTCCCCATATCCGAATAAAGCTTTTCTACATATGGACGGTCATTCAATCGCTCACCATAAGGTGGATTTGTTACAACATATCCATATTCTAATCTCGTTGTAAAGTCACTTACTTGCATTTGCTTAAATGAAATCGAGTCGGATAATCCAACTTCATCAGCATTTGCTTTTGAAACATTAATCATTCGATGGTCAATATCGGATCCTATGATTTCAAGCTTTTGATCATAATTTGCTAAGTCATCTGCTTCTTGTCTTGCTTCATTCCATCTTTTTTTGCCAATCCAATGCCAATCTTCTGATGCAAAGCTTCTAAACGATCCTGGCGCTATATTTTGACCAATTAACGCTGCTTCAATCGGAATTGTACCTGAACCACAGAACGGATCAACAAAAGGTAAATCTGCATTCCAATTCGTCAGTAAAATTAACGAAGCTGCTAGTGTTTCTTTTAATGGTGCTTCACCTTGATCTACACGATATCCTCGTTTATGTAAACCTTCACGTCCAGTCGTATCAATCGTTAATGTTACGATATCTTTTAAGATTGAAACTTCAACTCTGAATAATGGTCCGTCTTCTATTAACATACCTTGTACATTTTGTATCGCTTTTAATTTATCAACAATCGCTTTTTTAACAATTGCTTGGCAGTCCGAAACAGAAAAAAGTTTCGATTTTTGAGATTTTCCTGTAACTGGAAATTGACCATTTCTTGGAATAAATGTATGCCATGGCAATGCTTTTGTTTTTTCAAATAACTCATCAAAAGAAGTTGCCTTAAATTCGCCAATACGAATTTTAACTCGGTCAGCAGTTCTAAGCCATAAATTCGCTTTAACAATTCCACTTTCATCTGCTTTAAATAATACTCGACCATTTTCAACTACTACATCTTCAAACCCTAAGCTTTTGACTTCTCTAGCGACTAAAGCTTCGATACCCATTGCAGCAGTAGCAATTAATGTATATTTCGCCAATTTTATCACCTATCTCATTCAAAAATAGAATGAACTTTTCTTTTTATTTTCATTATGGACAAATAACTTCAAAATTACAAAAAACTCTCCATTAAATGAAGAGTTTTTAAACAGTTTCATCATTTCAAATGTTCTGTAAGCCATGTTCTGTTCCTTTCGTACTTCAAGCGACTCTCGTCTCGTACTACAAGGTGGTAATCATCTATCTACAGAATAATCTGTCCCTTTCTCTGTTCAATTCCTTTGAAAGGATTCCCCTACCATAATTTGGGTTTCTCGCTCGTGGGGTTTACCGCGTTCCACTCCTCTCATTTCTTCGAGGACTACGTCACTGTGGCACTTTAAAGGTAGTAGAACCATATCCATAATGGACTTAGGTCCGTTCCCTGCCGTTAGCTGTTATCACAGCTACCCTATCTTATGACTTCGATAGGCACGAACACTACAGCCATCGCAGGACTGTGCGAGCATGGACTTTCCTCAACAACGTCAAGCGTTGCAGCGATTACCCGAACATATTGAAACGAACATTTATTAGTATAGTAAATTATACTTGAGATTGCAATGTTTTCTTTAAATATAAATTTAGTTGAAATTATTCGAAAAGTTTACTACCAAAAACATGCTTTTCCAAATTTGATAATCTTTTAAGAACGTCAGTATTCGTATTATTAAAAGGAGAAGGCGGTGGTGTTGATGTGTTTTTTTGGTCCTCTAATAATTTTTTATACTTTGCGTTTTCTTGTTGTAGGGCTACGATTTGATTTTGAAACGATTCATAATCTTTAATGACCGTGTCTAAGTATTGATCCACTTCCTCTTGATTATATCCACGCATTGAAACTTTAAACTCTTTATTTAGGATATCTTTTATACTTAGCTTAATTTTTGTTGATTCCATTATTATCACCCCAAAACATTTAGAAATATTTACCTTCTATTTTTTCAAAGTCTTTATTAATTGTCAATTATCTATTCTATATTTCCCTATAATTATTGTCATCATTCTCAAATGTTTCTTCTGCAATCACTTGTAAATCATCAAAAGTAATCATTTCAATTGGATAATTGAATAGTTCATTTTTCTTATTTGCTAAATCATATAAATATTTAGGACTTCCTTCTTTTTCATTATCGTAAAATAAAATACAACCATCACTTTTGCTTACTAAAAATTCATTTTTCGCTTTTAATTGTAATGGCGATTCGTAAGGCTTTCTGGAAATTGAGTCTACATGATCAGCCCCAATTAAGATTTCATTATAATATTCTTGATTAGTTTCATTCCATTTTTTTTCTTGGTCTTCATAAGGTGTAAAAATGCCTAATTTTAGATGTGGATAATCATCTTGAATTTCAAAAACTACCTCAGCAGCCCATAACTCAGTACCCATTTGCCCTGATATAATAATCCACTCTAGCTCATCTATAAATAGAAGAATTTTATTTTTAATTGCTTTTTTTATGTACTTCACTGCATCATGTTTATTTGAAAAAATTCCTAATTCAAATGATTTATAACCTGATATAAGTAGTATCTTCATTTTACCTCACAATAAATAATTGGAAGAACTAAAAAAGTTCTTCCAAAAGTAAATTTTATTAAATTAAATAGGCATGTTTAAATTCAAATTTAAATTTCTTAAATATTAATTTGCACATTAGTTATCTCGCAAAAATCATTTATTTAAAATAATATTCAAAATTATTCAAATGCAGATATTATATTGAGGGAATTAATATTAATCTTGCTTACTACAAGTAGTCATCGTTTAGTGGAAATCAATTATTAAGACATATAAGATCAATATTTCAATATTTGATTGACGATCTTAGAGGATATTTTATTCCCTTTAGATTAGTTAGTATGTTAGGAATATTATTATAGATAAGCTTGTTTAAACATTTTTCTTTTTGAAAAAATTCGCCTTATGATAAGATTACATATAATGCTTGTTTAAAACTAGTAAAAATAATTAAAGTCAGTGTTATTGTGAAAAAAAATAAAAAAAGTATTTTGTTCAAAATGATCCTCTCCAATATCTTAAATATACTTTTATGTCAACTTTTTTATTTTATTAGGTTTGAACATATTTCACAACAATAAAATTAATAATGATTAAAAGTTTAAATTTTCAGACATTTCTTAAGATTAGACAATAATTGCCGAATGCTATATATTCCTTTAAAATGATAAATGAAACCGTTTTAAAATAATCAAAATATAGATAATGCAATACGAGGTGTAAAAAATGATTAACAAAAATTCTCCAATACCAATTTATCATCAATTATTAGAATACATAAAATCTAAAATTACTTCAGGAGAATACCCTGCTGATGAATTGATTCCGTCAGAAAGAGAGTTTTCTGAACAATTTCAAATTTCCCGAATGACAGTTCGTCAAGCTTTAAATAATTTAGTTCAAGAAGGAATTGTTTATAGGCAAAAAGGTAAAGGAACGTTTGTTAGTCGCCAAAAAGTTGAAAAAAAAATTAGTAGACTAAATAGTTATACTGAGGAAATGGTCGAAAGAGGTTTAAAACCGAGTAGTAGTATTGTTGAATTTGAAATCTTAAAGTCAGATAAAGCATTAGCAAACAATCTAAAAATAAAAGAAAATGATCCAATTTATTTTATTAAACGTGTTCGATCTGCAGATTCAATTCCAATGTCTATTGAAAGTATATATGTATCTTGTGAAATTGCACCAAACTTAAACAAAAGTGTTTTAGAAAAATCATTTTTTGATTATGTACATGCTAATATTCCAGATCCTATTCAATATGCGGATCAATCAATACAAGCTAGAATGCCTACTGACGAGGAAGCAACACTATTAGAAATTCCATTAAATTGTCCGGTACTAGCAATTTATCGTACAACTTTTTTAAGAAGTGGTAAAGTTTTAGAATTCGAATTAACTGTATATAGAGCAGATCGGTATAAACTTGTACATTCCTTATCGAGAAATGACTAAAGTACACAATAAAAAAGCCAAGGTTTTGGTCAAGACCCCAAAAAGTGGATATGAAAAAAAGCGGAGTTATTTCTTTAGAGAAATAGCTCCTTTTTACGTACTTAAGAAGCCAGTTGTTGATGTCTAAAATATTTTTGAAACTTTTGACCTTTTTTCGCCATAAAAAACACCCCTTAAAATCAATGTTGCCAACTCTGGGTTTTTCAACATCTACTTTAAGGGTGCAGTCTAATTTCTGGCTTTTTTTATTTGAAGAAAACTCCAATTTGTTTAAATAGTCCACCTACTTGATTCATCGTATTCATCATCTGTCCTGCAGTTGACATCATTTTTGGTACATCATATGAACCTGAATTATTTTTAAACTGATTTAAGATTGATGAAAATTGAAAAGATTGACCATTATTCTGTTGATTGATCTTTTTTGGTTGGGTAGGATATGGTGTACTAGGCGCAAACATTGCGGGAGTTGCAAATGGCCCTTGTTGATTCATTTGAGCATTCTGTGGTGGCATTGAATATTGTTGACTTTGAGGGTGCATATAATAGTTTGTTTGATTACTGAATTGCGAAGGGTTCAATGGCATGTATGGATATTGATTTTGCATGGTTGAATAATAATTTGGATCATATTGATATCCTTGGTTATATTGTACAGTTGGTTGCTGCAATGTAAAATTTTGCGGAGCTGAATATTCACCTTGTTGAACAGAACTTCCAGGTTGTGTTGATGGTCCTTGGTATGGTAAAGGTTCAATCATCGGCGTTGCTTGCATTTGTGTTTGAGCTTGAGCTTGCGCTGTTGGCGTTAGTTGTGTATTCATTGTAGGATTTTGTGAATACGGTTGTATTGTATTCCCATAGTATCGTTGAATTTCATTAGTATATTGGTTCATTTCTGGATAATTAAACTTCTCATCAACTACTTGATTTTGGTTTCTAAACCACTCAAAGCTGTTATCTGAGTGATTTGGAGGAAACATTTTCTGTCTCATATTCTCACACCCATTATTAGTATTATCTTTTATTAATATGTTACAAATGCCTATTCTGTTACTTATTAAAATTTATGCAACTTTTGTCATTTTATGTCGGAAGTTTAAATTTTTAAAAAAATTTAAATTTTAAATATTTATGATACATTTTATTTAGGAATAGCAGGTTGTTAAGTTAATTAAATTTAATGTTGGAGGGGTAACAATGACTTTACAAGAATTAAAGAACAAGTTTATTTCATCAAAAAGTTTCGAACCAACTGACTTTAATCAATTAATGGACTTTTTACAGCAAAATTACCTTAATGGTGAAGTTACTATTCAACATTATAGAGAATTAGTTAAAGAACTTGAACGTTTTGGCGCATGTAAGCCAATTTAGTATGCTGAATTCATAGAGATAAGAAATAAAGCGATACACATCTACTTAAACGTAAAAGTGTATCGCTTTATTTAATTCCTCTAGTTAATTCATTTTATTAAGTGTAAATACTTATATATATGTTTCCATTAAATATTAAATGCCAAATGCCTTCCCAATAATGGTGTAGAAATCCAACTTCCACCTTCTTTTGCTTGACTAACTTTGTTTTCAAAATGATGAAGATGCACTGTTGTTGACTGTACCTTATTTAAAAGTAAATTCTTTTCTTCTTCACATTTTTGATTAATTCTTATCGCCAGAGAGTGTTCAATAAACTCAACCTCATTTAAAAATTCATCAATTGCTCGAAAAAAATCATCTCTTTGAATTAATTCCATACAGTTCAACTCCTCTTCCAAGTTTTCTTAATTTTCTTTATAAACTAAATTCAACGGCTACACTTCTTCTTCCTTCTTCATTGACAAAACTAGAACTAATTCGCTAAACAAAGTGAATAAAGCTATTTTCTTCTATAATTTCGACAAAAAAATTTGTAACGAGACGCAGAATTGGGAAAGGTAAATATCATGGAGGTGTTACAAATGGCAAAAAACAAAAATGAAAAAAAGAAAAAGCAAGAAAAAAGTAAAAATCAACAAACAGGCAATCCAAAATTAGATGGTCCTAATTTCCCAGCTACATAAACAATTGATAAAGTGACATTTATTAACCAAGATTTAACGTAAAAAGCTATCACTGAATGTTAGCTTAGAGTGTAGAGACCATATTAATTCTCTACACTCTTTTTTATTTCCAATCATTTATTGTTTTTTGAATATCTCTTCTATTTAATGATTTAATTATCACAAGGATGATGACTTACTCATTAGAATTGTGTTGATCGGATAGACCAAAGACTCAAATGGGAAAAGAGTGAATTGACAACTTAAAGTGTTAATCTCCGAAATCTATAATATAGTAGAAAAGCGTTTACACAAATTAAACAAAATAAAAGACTGCCGACTTTTTCGACAGTCATAGCTAATTATTTAAGCAGATTCTTCATTAATAATTAAATTTCTAAATTTATATTATGTTCTATTGTCTTCTCCCCTTTTTCCACCTTTTATTTTATTTCATTGGAATAACCCTTTCAATTTTAATAATGAACTCAACAGTTCTTGTTTTATTAAAAATGATTCTTTAAAACTATCTCCATTTATTATTTCTTCATTTTCATACCATTCGGTTAAAATTTTACTATTAGAATACCAGTCATCTTCTACTGAACGCTTATGTGGAATGATTGGATAGACATCCCTTAATTTAGGATTGTTTGAGTTGGCAATGCCAACTAGACTCTCATAATCACTTCTACTGCCGGTATGATTCGTTTGTTTAGCAAAATTAATAAACCCATTATTTAAGTCTTGATGAAATAAGATTGAATATAATTGTCTACCAATTTGAATCCGCTTTGTTAAATCTTCAAATTGGTAAACAGCAAGTCCATATAGCTCTCCACTGTTTGTTGGGAATATTACATAACTTAATTTTAATTGCTCTTGAAGTTTAAATGCGATAGTATTAAAAACTTCATTTTTAAAAAATTTATTTTGTATTACTGGTCTTTCAATCATATTTTGTTCATTAATTATTAACGAGTAGACGAGTCTTTTTTTATCTCGATCTGTCCAATATTTCTCCCATTCTATTTCCATAAAGGTCGATACTGAAAAATATTTTAACAAATAAAATAAAGGTTTATTATTCATTTTTGAATATTCAAATAGAAGTAATTGTGGAAATGCATCTAAAAAAATAATCCAATTTGCTCGCTCATACGTTATGAAGAGCTGTTTTCTTTGTTTTTCACTTAGGCCATTCATAAAAATTTGGTTTGCTAGATCCGTCATGTTATAGCCTGCATTTCGGGATACCATGCTTGCAAGTAAAGACCACTCTACCTCATTTAGTCTAAAAAAGTAATCCTGATATGCGATAGTTCTCGAGATATTATCTGCATTAAATTTGGTTGTTTCTTTTTTTATTAATTCAATTAGATTAGCTTCATCTTCTGATAAAATGTGTTCTTCTCGTCTATTTTTTATAAAACCCTTCCAGCTTTCATGGTTTGCATTCATTGACTCACCCCAAGCAATCTGGTATTTTTTTACACGAACATCTGTTTTAGTGCTATAATACGAGTTGTATGTAATTTAAGGTGGAGTTGGTTTTATGACAATAATGTACCCAAATCGAAGAAATAATGTAGTTCAAAAAACCCAAGAAAATAGTGAGACACAAGTAAAATCTAGCAATACATATAGTAATCGTGGAATGTCCCTTGAAGATGATTTAAATGCTTCTAATACGTATTATTTAGCAAATAACATCGCAAACATACATAAGAAACCAACACCTGTACAAATCGTTAAAGTAGATTATCCAAAAAGAAGCGCAGCAGTTATTCGAGAGGCTTATTTTAAGCAACCGTCTACAACTGACTATAATGGCGTTTATAAGGGGAAATACATTGACTTTGAAGCCAAGGAAACAAATAATAAGACTAGTTTTCCTTTGCAAAATTTCCATTTACACCAAATTGAGCATATGGAAAATGTGTTAAATCATGGTGGAATATCGTTTGTCATATTAAAATTTTCATTATATAATGAAATTTATTTTATGAAAGCTACTGATATTCTTACCTTTTGGAAAAGGCAAACAAATGGTGGAAGAAAGTCAATTTCTAGAGAAGAATGCAAAGAGTTTGGAACATTACTAAAATCAAGTTATCCAATAATTGTTCCTTACTTAAAATGTATCGATGAACTTTTTGAAGTTTAATATTCATTAAGTTCGATTGAAAGGCAGGAGAAACAAAAAAAATGGCAAAAGAGTATAGTTCACGACAAGAACGAAAACAGATGGAAAAGCCTCCAACAGAAAAACCAAAAAAACGTGAAGGTTTATGGAAAAAGATTACTTTAACAATATTGACATTAGCAGTACTTTGTATACTTGGAGGTGTTGGAGCGTTTTATTATTTAGTAAGTGACGCACCTGCACTAGATGAATCAAAATTAAAAGTACCTCTATCTTCAAAGATTTTAGATAGAGATGGGAATGTCATTGCTGATTTAGGAACTGAACAAAGAACAAAAGTTTCATATAACGAGATTCCTAAAGTAGTAGAGGATGCATTTATTGCAACAGAGGACGTACGCTTTTATAAGCATAAAGGTGTTGATATTCGCCGTGTACTTGGAGCTGTATTAGCAAATATTACAGGTGGATTTGGATCTCAAGGCGGTAGTACGATTACACAACAAGTTGTCAAAAATTCATTCTTATCACCACAAAAAACAATTAAACGAAAAGTTCAGGAATGGTACTTAGCATTCCAACTTGAACAAAAATATTCTAAGCAGCAAATTTTAGAAATGTATTTAAATAAAGTTTATTTCTCAAATGGTTTAAAAGGTCGAGGAGTTTACGGTGTAGCAAAAGCAAGTGAAACTTATTTTAGTAAAGATTTATCAAAAATTACGTTACCTGAAGCAGCTACACTTGCTGGTATGGTTCAAAGTCCAAATAACTACAACCCGGCAAAACACCCAGCTCAATCACAAGCTAGACGAAATGTTGTTTTAAGCCAAATGAAGAAATATGGTTATATTACAAAAGAGCAATACGCGAAATCTTCAGCAATACCGATGAAAAAATTAGTTAAGCTTCATGAAAGTGAGCAAACAAAATATCAGGCATTCATTGATGTAGTTGTCGATGAAGTTGAAAAATATGGCGATGCCAACGTAAATACCGATGGTTTAACAATCGAAACTACGCTTGACCCAAAAGCTCAAGCTAAAGCAGATGAAATCATTAATCGTGGCTCTGAATTTTATCCAAGTGATGCTTTTCAAACTGGTTTTGTGTTAACTGATACTAAAACAGGTGAAATTAAAGCTGTAGGTGCAGGTAGAAACACAACAACTGGCGGCCTGAACTTTGCAACAGATATTAAAAGACAACCTGGTTCTACGATCAAACCAATTTTAGATTACGGACCTGCAATTCAAGATTTAAAATGGTCTACTAATCATCAGCTAGTTGATGAACCATATCAATATTCAGATGGGACCCCTATCCGAAACGCTGATAAATCATATAGAGGTAAATTATCAATTCGTCAAGCATTAATCGGTTCAAGAAATATACCGGCTCTGAAAACAATGCAGGCAGTTGGTTTAGATAAATCACGTGAGTTTGGTAATGGACTTGGATTTAACTTCCAAAAAGATAGTTTTTATGAGTCTCATGCAATTGGTGGATTCACTGGTGTATCTGCAATGCAAATGGCTGGTGCATATGCAGCCTTTGGTAATGGCGGTGTTTACATAAAGCCACATGCAGTTACAAAAATAATTTATCAAGACAAAACTGAAAAAGTATTAGCTCCTGAACCAAAACAAGCTATGAGCGACTACACTGCATATATGATTACTGATATGCTACGTGATGTTGTTAAAGCTCCAGGAGGTACTGGTGGTAGAGCAAACGTACCTGGCCTTGATATGGCAGGTAAAACTGGTACGACAAACTACCCTCAAGAAGTAAAAGATAAATATGGCTTCCCTTCAAACGCTACTCGTGATAGTTGGTTTGTTGGTTATACACCAGATGTTACTGTAGCTGTATGGACTGGATATGAGAAAAATCAAGAAGATCATTATTTAAGTAAAACTTCAACAAATATCGCTAAATATATTGCAAGAGATATGTTATCCGCTACAGGTGATCGTTCTTCTGAGTTTCATAAACCAAGTTCAGTTGTAAACGTTCAAGATGAATTATACATTCGTGGAGAAAAAATGGATGACTTACCAACTCCAGATACATTAGATCCTGCTAAAAGTGTTACTGCAAAATATGATGAAAAATCAAGCAGTATTTCATTAAATTGGCAATATGCTTCTGATCTACTTGCTTCTACAACTTTTGAAGTGAGCTATGATATAAATGGTGTTAAAGGTGAAACTCAAAAAATTAATGGTACATCTGCAATAATTAATGGAATTGTACCAGGTAAAACAGTAAAAATTACAATTATCGCAACAAATGGCGAAACAAAGAGTGCCCCAGTTACTGTTACAGTCGATTTAACAACGACTGTAGATGAAACTACCCCACCAGCTGATAATAACGGTGATGGTACTGGTACTGATAACGGCAATGGCACAGACAATGGAAATGGTACGGATAACGGAAATGGTACTGGCAACGGAGATGGCTCTGGTAACGGAAACGGCACTGGTAACGGAAACGGAAACGGAAACGGAAACGGGAATGGAAACGGAAACGGGAATGGAAACGGGAATGGAAACGGAAACGGAAACGGAAACGGGAATGGGAATGGAAACGGCACTGGTAACGGAGACGGCACTGGTAGCGGAGATGGTACTGGCACCGGTAACGGAGATGGCACTGGCACTGGCACTGGTGACGGTAATGGAACGGGTGGTAATGGTGATGGAAGTACAAATCCAACAACACCTCCGACAACTCCGGACCCAAATAAACCATCAAAACCAGGTTCGAATCAGACTTCATTTAATACCGATTCATATTCTAATAATCGATTTAATAAGTTGGAACGTAATATTATTGCATAAAAGAAAAAGAAACCTCCTCTATTTGAGGAGGTTTTTTCGTAGTTTAGAATATATAAAAATCAGTAGTTAAGAACGTACTAAGCGTCTATATTGATGAGGTTATTTATTTGTTTTATTAATTTTTTGCGGAATACCAATAAACTTTAGTAATGCTCTTTTTGATTGGAATGGAGGGATTCTCGACTCTTATGGGAGATGTAAGAAGGCAACATACCCCACAGCTTCCTTCATATTGAAAATATTGCTTGAGTAACACTTTTTCAACAGCATAAAGAAACCTCCTCATTTTGAGGAGGTGATTTTTTTCTTATAATAAAGTTTTTCTAATTCCGTATACAACCCTGATAGTTGTATAAATGAGTGATAGTGATCTGGCTGATTTACAACAAAACTAATACGCTCATTGAGATTGATTGGCTTTACTTCAAGCTTTTCCAACTCAAGTAATATATTATTTAAGTTAGATAGGATTTGTCCATTAATCCAAGTAAGAATTGAAATAAAATTTGCTAATCCCCTAACCATTGGCTCATATGCTAATTTGCGATTCCGCTCTTTAAAGTAGTTAGATATATAGACTGATTCCTCTTTCCACTCTTCAAACATTTCCTTTATTATCTCATCACTTTCGAATGGTTTAAAACTATTCGTACTAAGTACGTGCTGACTTTCATAATAAAATGGTATATTACTAATTCTAATTTCATCATTAATTATCTGGTTATTTGTATGTTCACGATAAAATGGAGCAACATTAAAATCCTTATGAATATTATTTGACATTTTCTTTTTTCACCTTAATCCGTTTTTTTCCTTCTCTACACATTTCGAGTAACGGACACACTTCACAACTCGGTCTTTGCGCCTTGCAATGATATCTTCCAAAGAATATTAATCGATGATGCGTTACTCCCCAATCATCAATTGGCACTTTCTTCATTAGTGTTTCTTCCACTTCAAGAACTGAATCTTTCCAACGACAAATTGCTAGTCTTTTAGAAACCCTCTCTACATGAGTATCAACAGCAATTGCTGGTATATTAAATGCGACAGACATTACTACATTAGCAGTCTTTCTACCGACACCAGGCAATTTCACTAGCTCTTCTCTTGTGCGTGGCACTTCTCCATTAAAATCATTAATAATCATTTCACTTAATTTCTGAATATTTTTTGCTTTATTTCTGAAAAGACCTATTGAACGAATGTCATTTTGAAGTTCTTCTAATGGAACTTTTAAATAGTCCTCGGGTTCTTTATACTTTTCAAAAAGATTTTTTGTCACTTTATTTACTAAAACATCAGTACATTGCGCAGATAAAGCTACCGCTACTACTAATTCAAAAGGATTTTTATGATTTAATTCACAATGTGCATCAGGGAACATATCACCTATTATTTTAAGAGCTTCACCTATTTGTTGTTTATTTATCATTTCAAAACACTCCTTACTAAACAAAAGCGAGGAACAAGTCCTCGCTTTACTTTTCAAGCCAATTATAAAAAGGAATTGATCCTGTATATTTTGTTTCGTTTTGTGGTTCTCTTGTTTCTTTTTTTCTAAAATGCTTGCTATAGTTAATTGCTTGTTCTACTTGTTTAATTCCGTTTTTCTTCCACTCAAATAAAATACGATCTATATAACGAAAATTTAACTTGCCACTAATAACTGCCTCTTTTAATGCGGTTTTTATTAATTTTTCATTATGATCATCTTGGTCCATCCACATTGTTAACGTTTCAATTTCAAATGGAGATAATAGTCTACCAAATTCTTTTTCAAACACTGAATAAATTGATTCCTCAGCTTGTTCAATAATTGAAGGGATGGTAGGCGTTTCTAATGGTTGTTGACCGTTCTCATTATGGTTAATTAACTTTAACCATAGTGGTGCAAGTGAATATGCTTCACATCGTAAATTGTGATCGTCAATTTCTTCCGTTATTTCTAATAGACCTTTTTTAAGAAGTTCACGTATAACTTCCATACATTTTTGTTCATTTATTGACATAATCTGTGCTAATTGAGTAGGTGTTGGAAACGTATGACCCTGCTGCTGAAATGAGTAAAGTTGTAGAATCATGACAAGTTCTTCTTCACTAATGCCAAAAGAAGAATAACTACTAAGAAGTATATTTGGAATACTTATATTTCCAAGTTGTATCCAGTTTAAAATGCTATTATTATTCACTTCGAACACCTCTAGCATAGTATAGCATGATTACATGAAATAAACAGTAAAAGAAGCTTACCAAATAAAAATAAATAGAGGCGTGCTTATCACACCTCTATTTTAGTATAACTATTTATTAATTTAAAAACCATCTAATAAATTAATTAATTATGGATAGTCTGTTTATAAATTGTGTAAATGCATTACACATTCACCACTTTTTGCAGCAGATTCCTTGCTCTTGGCAACATAATCATTATCACCGATCAGTTGTTTAGTCAAAATGGTTTTATCGTCGAACAATTTAAAATTTAGCTTGGGATACTTGCTTTCATAAATTGCTCAATACGATCTAATGCTTTATCCAACTGCACTTGTGATGTTGCATAAGATAAGCGAATATTATCAGGTGAACCGAATCCAGAACCAGGAATTACAGCAACATTAGCTTTTTGAAGTAACTCTGTAGAGAACTCATCTACATTCTGATAACCAGCCATTTTAGCAGCTTCAGTCACATTTGGGAATAAATAAAACGCACCGCTAGGTTTAACACAGCTAAATCCAGGAATTGAAACTAAGCGTTCAAAAGTTTTATTTAAACGATCTTCAAATGCTACTCTCATTTCTTCAACTGGTCCATCACCTAGTTCATATGCTTTAATCGTTGCGATTTGTGCCATTGTAGTAGGATTTGAAGTTGAGTGACTAGCTAGATTTGTCATTGCATCGATTATTTCTTTATTACCTACAGCATACCCAATTCTCCATCCAGTCATTGAGTGAGATTTTGATACACCATTGATAATGATCGTTTGCTCTTTAAGTTCAGGGCTTAATGAAGCAATTGAAACATGCTTTGCACCATCATATACTAATTTTTCATAGATCTCATCGGAAACGATTAAAATATCATGTTTTAAACAAATATCTCCGATTGCTTTTAACTCTTGCTCAGAATAAATCATACCAGTAGGATTACTTGGTGAATTTATAATGATCGCTTTTGTATTTTCAGTAATTGCAGCTTCAATTTGTTCAGGTGTTACTTTAAATTGTTGGTGCTCGTATCCTTCAATAAATACTGGCACACCCTCTGCTAATATTACTTGCTCAGGATAACTTACCCAGTATGGAGTCGGAATAATTACTTCATGTCCCGGATCTAAAATTGCTTGGAAAAGTGTGTAAAGTGCGTGTTTAGCACCATTTGTAACGACAACCTCTCCAGGAGAATATGTTAATCCTTGATCATTTAATAATTTATCACAAACTGCTTTTCTTAAAGCCGGTAAGCCGTTTGAAGGAGTATATTTTGTTTGACCCTTAAGCATTGCTGAATAAGCTTCTTCAATAATTTCAATAGGTGTATTAAAATCAGGTTCGCCTGCGCCTAAACCGATTACATCAATTCCTTGATCTTTCATCTCTTTTGCTTTTGCTGTAATAGCTAATGTTGTAGATGGTGTTAGTGCACTTACTCTTTTTGCTAGTTTCATCTTCTTACGTTCCCCCTAAATACTATAACGTTTTAAAAGCTCTCCATTTTCGAAAGCAGCGTAATAAAAATTATATCTGCCGTTTTGGTCTATATATACTACTTCCCAAAGTGGTATTTTGTTCTCTATTCCTAACTTTACTTTATGTATTTTTTTTGGGCTTCTCTCATTGACCACTTTGTCAATGATTTGTTTTTGGGTCAATCCTTCACTTTTCTTTCGAGTAATAACATTTCCATCCTGTATCCATGCTATCATTTCATTATTTGCATTGTCTTTGCCGCTCACAACAATCGCCTGTTCTTTTCCGTGGTAATAATCGGAATGTTGCACAGTTTTTAAATATCCTTGTTTTACCACAAGCTCTTCGGCATTTTTTTTATCATCGTTTACCTTAGAGGTCGCTGATTGATATGTAGAAACTAAAAATAATGATAGTAAAATGATGCTTAATCCGAGGATGACTAACCATTTTTTCATATATACCTCATTTATGTTCTATAAATTGTAAATACTGCATATTCTTGATTTTCTTTATCTAATGCTAGTCCAAACATAAGATCTTTTTCTTTTAAAGTACGATTTAAACTATCAACAATTTTGTATAAATCCTTTGTGTATTCGATTTTAGTTGTTGATAATACTTCAATATTTGAATTCATGTTGTTCCTCCTAAAAATGTATTATGAAATACATTACAATTTATGTCATTATACCATACGTCTAGCCCGAATCCCCTATTATTCTCATGCTAAATGTTGAAAACTGTTAAAAATCTTTTAATAATTCATCGATTGTATTAATTCTAATTTTGTTATTTGGTATTAACTTTAAAAATTCAGCACCGTAATTTGTATTTATTATTCGATTATCTAAAACAAATAACGAACCTTGATCTTTTTCATTTCGAATTAGACGACCATAACCTTGTCTAAACTTAAATACAGCTAACGGTAAAGCTAAACTTGAGAAAGAGTTTTCTCCTGATTTTTTTAGTAAATTTGATTTAGCAATAAACATAGGCTTTTCAGGGTTTGTAAACGGTAATCGTACAATGATTAAACAATCTAATTCTTCATTAGGTAGGTCAATTCCTTCCCAAAAAGTATTTGTCCCTAACAAAATTGTTTGTTTAGATTGTAAAAACTGTTTTATTAACTTTTGTTTTCCTCCAGGAGAGAAACCTTGAGCTAAAACGGACGAATTCAAATTATCTAAATCATGTATTAAATGATCATATGTTTGTTTTAATAAATCAAATGCTGTAAATAAAACTAATGTTCTTCCTTTTACTTGATTAACAATTTTACGAATAGTATTTGATGTTTGCAATGCATAATCTTCTTGTGAAATCTCTTTTATTCCCATTAAATCATTTGGAATATATACTTTCATTCCTTGTGCAAAATCATTTGGAACTGGATAAATTTTTTCGATTACATTGTTTTTTTCAATTCCTAATGATGACTTTATAAATGCGAATGATTCATCAATCGACATCGTAGCAGAAGTAAGAACTATTGATTCTCTTCCTTCAATTAAAAATTGTTTTATTAAATCAGCATTATCTACTTTCTCACTATAAAGCATAGTTGTGTGAAATGAACCTTTTGCTTCAGTTTCCATCCAGCATATATACTGTTCATTTTGATCGAACAATATTTCATAAAGACCGTTTTTCATGCCTCTTAATTGTTCAAAAATCATTTTGAATTCCGTAATGATTGAACGATGATATGCCGAACCGTTTGTCGCATCAACTTGCTCTAAATACTGCTCACAACCCGTAAACAAAGTATTATTTGCATGAATTAATCGATTAGCACATTCTTGAATAACCTTCCAATTTTGACTTGATGTATTCTTTTTGCTAAGTGTAATCGATTGTCTGATATTTTCTTTATCTAGTGCATTTTGTTTTGTTAAAATAAAATCTCGTAATAATCTAAAAAGCTCATCTGATTCATACTTAATTTCTTTTACTAAATGATCAACTTTTTTCCACCATATTTCCCTATTAGATATACCTTCATCTATTTTGTATAAACGGTGAACAATCTCATTACTATCAGTCGTACTTAATCGACTCAAATATTGATAATATTTTAAACAAGAAAACGTGATACCAAAGGTTTTTGAAGCGGTCTCTTCAAGAGCATGTGCTTCATCAATAACAAATGTTTTAACTGAATTAATCAAATGATCTTTATTTTTTAAAGTCGATAATAAATAAGCGTGATTAGTAATAATTAAATCGGCTAGCATTAATTGACTTTTTGCCCTTTGATAAAAACATTTATGAAACCATGGATTTGCTCTTTTATTTTCACTTTCATCATTACAACATACCCGCTCCCATAAATGCAGGCCTCCTGATGGAAGTGATAATTCATCTAATTCTCCATGTTCAGTTTCTGTTAACCATACAGTGATCATTGCTTTTGATAAAATACTATCGTAATTATCATCAAATTGTTCTCCAACAACATATTCAAATTTTTGGAGACATAAATAATTTCTTTTACTTTGAATCGATGCAATTTTCAATTGAAAAGGTATGATTTTTTCAAGTGTTTTTACATGTTTTTTCAATAGCTGTTTCTGTAATGCAATTGTACTAGTGCTGATTACAACTTGTTTTCCATTTTGTTTTGAAAAAAATGCTGATGGAATTAAATACCCTAATGTCTTACCTACACCTGTGCCTGCTTCAGCCAGAATGATATTTTTATGTTGAAAAGCATTGAATAGATCATGCATATAATCATATTGTTCTTTTCTTTTCGTAAAATTTGGGATTTCCACAGCCATTTGATCGGCAAGCTCTCGTTTAAGATGTTCATCAAAATCTACGAAATCTTCTTCCTCTTGTGGCAAACTAAAGCTTCTTTTTTTAAGCGCAATTCTTCTAAATTCTTCAAACTGACTCGCTTCTTTTGAAATTGATTCAGATTTTCTTTGAAGAAGATCGGATATATAGTATGTAATGTCACTTTTAAAGCTATTACTAAGTTTTTCTAAAATTTTTAAAGAAGCATAAGGTAAGCTTTCTAGCTTTTTTAATAAAATGGTTAATAATTCAGCTGTAACCTCAGCATCACTATCGGCTTGATGAGGATTTTCGTGTTGAATATTAAATACTTTCGCTAAATCAGATAATTTATAACTAGTTAATGTAGGAAACAAAATTCTCGTTAACTCTACTGTGTCTAGAGCTAATGGTGAAATTTTTGGTAATCCAATTCGCTCGAATTCTTTTTGTAAAAAAGTTAAGTCAAAATGCACATTGTGTGCAACGAAATAGGCATCTTGAAACATTGGATATAGTTCATCAGCGATTTGCTCAAATTGAGGTGCATGTAGAACCATTTCATCAGATATCCCCGTTAATTCTGAAATAAATGCTGGGATGGCCATATTTGGATTAATAAAACTCGAAAATTGTTCTATAACTTCTCCACTTTCTAATAAAAAGGCTGCAATTTGAATAATTCGATCTTGACCTCTATTATTATTTCCAGTTGTTTCTAGGTCAACGACCACAAACTTATTCATATGTTGCCACCTCCAAGTTCTCTTTATAATGATTATTTTGTATAAAATGGATTAAACAATACAAACAACAAAAAAATCCCCTAAAGAAGGGGATTCCAAAACTGCCTGCCAGATGCTTGCTTTCAATCAGTCTGGAAATCAATTTTATTAGACTTTCGTCTACACACCCTAAAGAAGGGGATTCCAGACTAAACGTTTTTGTAAACTATCCTCATCTTCAAGCTTTACTAAAGCCTAAAAATTCTAGTCGAAAGGCCCCGTTTTTTTATTACTTAATTGTCCCTGCGATTTCTTTGCCAATCATTTCGATAATCTCATTTGAATCATTTAGAAATGCAATTTTTGGTTCATGTTGATCAAGTTTCTCCTCTTCAACTTGACCATAAGCAATAATGATTACTTTATCGCCCTCTTGGACTAATCGTGCCGCAGCTCCGTTAAGGCAAATTATACCACTTCCACGTCTCCCTGGAATTACGTATGTCTCAAGACGAGCACCGTTATTATTATTTACAATTTGTACTTTTTCATTTTCAAGTATATCGACAGCATCCATTAAATCTTGGTCAATCGTAATACTACCAACATAATTTAAATTTGCTTCTGTTACAGTTGCTCTATGAAGTTTTGCTCTCATCATTGTGCGAATCATGTCATTTCCCCCTAGTTGTTCTACCTAAATAGAAACAATAATATTATCGATTAGACGAGCATTTGTAAACTTCACTGCTAATGCAATAATAATTTTTCCATTTATTTTATTTATCGTTTCTAATTCTGGATAAGAATAAATACTTACATAATCTACTTCTCCAGATGTTTCATTTTGTATTGTAGTAATAATACTTTGTTTCAGTTGTTCAGGATCTAAATTCCCATTATTTATATCCTCAACTGCTTTTTGTAGACTTTTATATAAAGCTGGTGCTTCTTTTCTTTCATTTTCTGATAAATATACATTTCGTGAACTTTTAGCTAATCCGTCTTCTTCCCTAATAGTTGGAACAGGATTAATTTTAACAGGTATATTGAAATCTTCAACTAGTCCCTCAATTACAGCGACCTGTTGAGCATCTTTTAATCCAAAATAAGCTTGGTCTGGTTGCACAATATTAAATAATTTTGATACAACTAATGCAACGCCATCAAAATGTCCGGGCCTTTTTTCACCACAAAGAACATCTACTCGCTTTGTAACTTTCAATGTTGATTTTAAATCATTTGGATACATTTCTTCAACTGTTGGATAAAAGAGGCAATCTACTCCAGCATTTAGTGCAATTTTTTCATCTCGTTCAAAGTCTCTTGGGTATCGATCAAAATCTTCATTTGGACCAAATTGAGTAGGATTAACAAATATACTCAATACAACGATATCATTATTTTTTCTAGCTTCTTCTAATAATGAAACATGTCCCTCATGTAAAAAACCCATTGTTGGTACAAATCCAATTGATTTTTCACCTTTTCTGAGACTTTTAAGTTCATTTCTTAAATCTTTTATTGTGTTAAACACTTTCATTGCGAACTTCCCCCGTATAATGCCTTTAACTGTTCTTCTTTCATTGTAAACGAATGTTTCGTATCTGGAAATTGTCTAGATTTAACTTCTTGTACATAAGACGCAATTGCATTTTCAATTGTCTCAGATACATTTGCATATTGTTTTACAAATTTCGCCACTCGACCGACACCATATGTTATTAAATCATGATAAACAAGTACTTGGCCATCAGTATCAACGCCAGCTCCAATTCCAATTGTCGGGATTGAAAGGTCTTTAGTAATATCCTTTGCAATTTGCTTTGGAACACATTCAAGTACGATTGCAAATGCTCCTGCTTCTTCACATTTCTTTGCGTCATTAAATAATTTCATCGCACTTTCGGAATCACGAGCTTGAACTTTGTACCCTCCTAGTACACCAACTGATTGAGGAGTTAATCCTAAGTGAGCTACAACTGGTACACCTGCAATCGTTAAGGCTTTAATTACTTCTAATACATTATCATCTGCACCTTCGAGCTTTACAGCATGTGCATCTCCTTCTTGCATTATGCGACAAGCACTGCGCAAGGCCTCTTCTTTTGAGAAGTGGTATGACATGAACGGCATATCAGTAACGATAAATGTATTTTTCGCCCCTCTTTTAACAGCTTTTGAATGATGAATCATGTCGTTAACAGTCACTTTTATTGTCGAATCATACCCAAGGACAACATTCCCAAGGGAGTCACCGACTAAGATCATATCTACTTCGCTTGCTTCAGATAACAATGCTGAAGGATAATCGTAAGCTGTAATCATCACGATTGGTTCATTATTCTCTTTCATTTTCAAAAAATCTTTTGTTGTTTTCATCTTTTTTCCTCCTTTTAAATGAAGAGGAAATGGGGCTACAATAAAAAACCTTTGCTCAAAAAGAGAACAAAGGAAAATTGTAAACCAGCTCATTCCTCTGTCCCAGTCCTTATAGGATCAAGGCAGAACACATTTTTAAATTAGATTTTTTAAAACTTGGTGTAGTTCTTCTTAGGATACTAAAGTTTGTTTGACCCTATTCAGATACCACCCATGAAGAGTCAAAAGAAAAAACCATGACCCTCCCCATACAGTTTATAGTAAGAATACCAATTTAGTAAAGAAAAAACTTGGTATTATTTACAAATAAAATTGGGACAAATTTTTGTATACAAATAACTCTCTTCCTAGGTGAGAAAGAGAGTTGTTTAAACATTGTTTAATTTTATCAATTATTTATTAATTGATATATCTGCTGAATAAATTGTATGAACATTTCCTAAATGATCTTCAATTAGTAATTGCCCTTCATCCGTGATACCAATGGCTTTACCGACGATTTCCTCATTTAAAGTAGTTGCTTTGATTTGTTTCCCTAATGAAATCGCATAACTTTCCCATAAAAGTTTAATCGGTTTAAATCCTTTTTCCAAAAATATTTCATAGAACTTCTCAAATTCAGATAAAATAACTTGAATTAAACTTGCTCGCATAAAGGTTTGTCCTTTTTCAATGCGTAAGGATGTTGCGATATCCGCTAGTTCTAAAGGGTAATCTTCTTCAACTTGATTGACATTGACCCCTATACCGATCACGACACTTTTAATGCAATCAGCATCCCCTTGCATTTCGGTTAAGATCCCACAAACCTTTTTATTATTAATTAGAATATCATTTGGCCATTTTATATTAGGATGTAACCCTGTAACTTTTTCAATTGCTGAGGCAATAACGACAGCAGTTAATAATGTTAATTGAGGGGCTACCCTTGGTGAAATAGCTGGCCTTAAAATAACACTCATAGCAATTGCTTTTCCATCTGAAGTTAACCAATTTCGCTGCAATCTTCCACGACCTAATAATTGACGTTCAGCTAAAACAATTGTACCTTCTGGTGCATCATTTAAAACCAATTCGTTTGCGATCGTTTGAGTAGAATTTGTTTCTTCATGATAGACTACGTTTCGTCCAAACTTTTTCGTTTCTAAACCAAGTTGAATATCAGTTGAAGTCAATCGATCTGATTTTCCTGTTATCTTATAACCGACCTTCCTTACCGCTTCAACTTCTATTCCCTCTTCTTGTAACTCTTTCATGTATTTCCATATTGCAGTACGTGAAATTCCTAATTCATCACTCAAAAACTGTCCTGATAAATATTCATTACTATTTTCTGTGAATAACTGTAAAATTCTTTCTTTTACTTTTGAAGCCAATTTCCAAACCACTCCTTAACAGCAAGTTGGTTATTCTCAAGTTGATTCTCAACAATAAGATATTCTATTTCGCTTATTACTTCTTTCAACCACGGTCCGCCTTTTATTTGTGACCATTCTAATAAATCATTACCTGTAAAGCTCAAATCGGACTTTGAATAAATCGGTAATTTATTATATAGACTCTTTAAAATTTTTTCATCTAGTTCATTTGCATTCAAGTGGTCTAGAACTAATTGTAAACGCTCATATTTTATTGCATCCGTTAATCCAACTTGATATAACTTAGTATTGCTCCATTCAATTTTAGTTTCAATTAGCAGATCATAAATGTTTAATATTTGTTTAATTCGACCATTAGACATCTTCCAACTTCGTAAAATTTTTTCCGGATTTTCAAAATTGCATTTATATAAAATTAAAGCCCAAAATTCTTCGACATCTTTTAAAGATTGGATTGGAAGATCTAATAGTTCTAAAAATTGAGTAGTGCAATATTGAAAACTTGGAAGATGATTTAATAACTTTGTTTTTATTAAAAGGTCGATTGCTTTTTTAGGTGACTTTCCTAGCAACATTTTTTCTATTTCAACTGAAATTCTTTCAATTGCAATTTTTTCAATTAATTCTTTATTTGAATGAATAGCATTATACGTTTCATCATTTAAACGAAAATCTAATTGACTTACAAAACGTATGCCTCTTAACATTCGAAGAGCATCTTCTTGGAATCTTTCTTTAGCATCCCCGACACAACGTATTAAGCCATCGTTTATATCATTTGCACCATTAAAAGGATCGATTATGTCGTTATTCGGTGTCATCGCGATTGCATTCATTGTAAAATCTCTTCGTTTTAAATCTTCTTCAATTGATTTTACAAATGTCACTTCAGAAGGTCTTCGATTATCATGATAAGTAGATTCAGTTCTGAATGTTGTAATCTCATATTGTTCACCATTATGAATCACTAAAACCGTACCATGCTGTAGCCCTGTCGGAACAGTTTTTGGAAATATGGACATAACTTCTTCTGGTAAGGCAGAAGTAGCGATATCAATATCCCCTACATTTCTTTGAATTATTTTATCTCTTACACAACCTCCGACAAAATAAGCTTCAAAACCATTTTTTATTAGTTTCTCTAATATTGGCTTTGCTTTTTCGAATAGTTCCATATTAGTTCATTCCTACTAGCTCATTATAAATAGATAAATATTGTGATACGATTTGATTTGAGTGAAATCTTTCTTTCACAATTTCAACTGCGCGATTTGAAATTTGTTTATATAATTTTTCATCTTGTAATAAATTAAGTGTATAATATGCGATTTGATCAATATCACCAAGTTCACAAATATAACCGTTTTCACCGTGTTCAATTACTTCGGGGATTCCACCAACTCGTGTTCCAATACATGGTACACCACAAGCCATAGCCTCCAATAATACTAAACCAAAGCTTTCTTTTGATGAAAGGAGAAGTTTTATGTCACTCATTGAAAGCAATTCTTCAACATTTTCTTGTTTACCTAGGAATAAAACATCCTTTTCAATGCCAAGCTCTCTAACTAATTTACATAAGCTAGATATTTCTGGACCGTCACCTACTAATAGTAACTTGGAAGGAATTTCTTTTCGAACTTTGTTAAATACATCAACTACATCTTTTGTTCGTTTTACTTGTCGGAAATTAGATATATGTATGATTACTTTCTCGTGTTCTTGAATTCCGTATTCAGCTTTTAAAGCTCGACAATTTCTTTTGTAGTACACTCTTTCATCAATAAAATTATATACTGTTTGTATTTCTTTATCAGGATTTACTAATTCCTTTGTTTGACGTATTAAATCATTCGAAACTGCTGTTACGACATCGGATTTTTCAATACCAAATTTAATTAACTCTGTTAAAGAGGAGTCATAACCTAGTACGGTTATGTCAGTACCATGTAATGTAGTTACAATTTTAATATCATGATGAATCATTTGTTTTGCTAGAACAGCACATATTGCATGCGGAATCGCGTAATGTACATGTAAAATATCTAATTTTTCACGGTTTGCAACTTCAGCCATTTTACTCGCCAAAGCTAAATCATATGGTGGGTATTGAAAAACTGAATATTGATTTACTTCAACTGCATGATAATAAATATTAGGATACACTTTATTTAAACGAAACGGCATACTTGATGAAATAAAATGAATTTCATGTCCTAGTTCTGCTAATAATTTACCTAGCTCAGTAGCGATGACGCCAGAACCACCTACAGTAGGATAACATGTGATCCCAATTTTCAACTTCATTTTATCTCTCCTAAACTTCTTCATTTCTTTTTAAACTAACCAATCTGCATTTAATAGAATTGGTTTCTTGCTTAGAAAACCTTCTCCATATGGAATGCCAACTTCTTTACCAAAAATTTTTTCTCTTGCAATAACACTATTTACATAGTCGTTTGTTAGTGGTGTTACTACACCATCCGGACCTTGCGTAAATTGACTTTCATACGCTTCAAGTGCTGCTTTTTTTATTTCAATTGTTTCGGAAACATCAACAATAAAATTCGGACGATGGAAACCATTGATCATATATTGGAAAACGTGTTTAACCTTATGAGCATCATGATTCGTATTTACATTAAATTTTCGAATGCCTGAAGAAAAAACCGCTTCTTCGATAATTTTTGTACAATTTCCATGATCAGGATGTCGATCTACTTCATATGGAGAAAATACAATACTAGGTTTTGTCATTCGTATTAATGCAACTACTTGTTTTATTGCCTCTTCTGACAAGTATAGCCCACGGTCAGGCAATGATAAATTAAAACGCTTTGAAACGCCTAAAATTTTATCGGCTGCTTCAGCTTCTTTCCTTCTAATGAACGTATCACCATTTGATGAAAGCTCTGCCTCTGTTAAATCACAAATAGCAACCTTATAGCCTAGTTTAGTAAATTTAGCAATCGTACCTGCCATTCCGATCTCAACATCGTCGGGATGTGCTCCAAATGCTAGTACATCAAAATATTCCACATTTCTCACTCTCTTTCAAACTAACTAAAAATTTTATGACTGCCTTAGCAGTTTGAATATGCGTAGCAACCGGGACATGAATACTTCACATTAATAATGAATACGATTTACATTCGAGTTCATGTGATTGTGTATTCATTTTACGAAAGTCCCGTTGCCACTTATCATATCTTTAGTCCATGATATTTTCTAAGCCGTATACTAGTTCTGAAAGTTTCATTACCTCTTCAACTGCTACCTTTACTCCAGACATAAAGGAAGCTCGATTCATTGAATCATGTCGAATTGTTAATAGTTGGCCATCGCCACCAAATAATACTTGTTGATGTGCAACAAGACCAGGCAATCTAACACTATGTACCCTCATACCATTCATTTCGGCACCTCTAGCGCCAGTCTCAGTTTCAACTTCATTAGGATGGCCTTGTACTTTAGCCTCTCGAACTTCTTCAATCATTTGAACTGTTTTTAAAGCTGTACCTGAAGGAGCATCTAATTTTTGGTCATGATGCAGCTCAATAATTTCGATATCTTTGAAATATTTAGCTGCCATTGCTGAAAACTTCATCATTAAGATTGCACCAATCGCAAAATTAGGCGCGATAATACAACCTAGCTCTTTATTAGAAGCTAATTCTTTTAAATCTTCGAGTTCTTCTTTTGTAAATCCAGTTGTACCGATTACAGGTCGAATTCCATTTTTCAATGCTAAAAATGCATGCTTTTTACCGATTTCAGGTGTTGTTAAATCGACAAGTACATCAAAACTTTCATTTTCGATACATTCCTCTAATGTTTCATATATGTTTGCTTCACCTTTAAACCCTTGGTTAATCTTTTGAATTTGTTCTCCACCTAATTTATAATCAACTGCTGCTACCAGGTGAAAATGCTCAGTTCGATCAATTAATTGTAATGCTTCAGTTCCCATTTTCCCTCTCGGTCCAGCCAATACTACTCTAATTAATTTTTCCATTTTATTCTTCCTTTCTCGTCCAACGATCTTTATCTCTTGTATTAAATTTTTTCATAACAATATCATGCGCGTCTGCTAAATCAATATTTAAACTATTTGCTAAACAAATCATAACAAATAATACATCACCTAGCTCTTCTTCAATTAGTTTTTCTTTTTCAGTACTTTTCTTAGGCTTTTCACCATATGTATGATTTATTTCTCTAGCTAGTTCTCCCATTTCCTCAGTTAACCTAGCCATCATTGCTAAAGGACTAAAATATCCTTCCTTAAATTGGCCTATGTATGTATCTACTTCTTTTTGCATTTCTTTCATCGTTTTTTCGTGCATACTAATATCAACTCCTCAATTAAATCTTATCGAAATGACCACTTTTTGACAAATTATATATTATTTTACTTGAAAAAAATACAAGATAAGATAAAAATAAGAGTTTAGGGTGATTTTAACAGTATGGAGGAAGTATATGTTTTTTAAATTAAAGTTACGCAATATCTTTTTTATCATTTTAGGTTCTGCAATTTTTTCTTTTGGAATTATGAATATTAATATTCCAAACAATCTAGCTGAAGGAGGCTTTACAGGAATTAACTTAATTCTTTTAGCTGAATTAAATATCCCAGTTTGGATTTCAAATCTGGCCTTAAATATTCCATTATTTTTTATTGGATGGAGATTACTTGGTACAGTAACGATGCTTTATACAATTATCGGAACAGTTGCAGTATCATTTTTCTTAAAACTATTTGAGAAATTTACTTTCAATATAGATGTGCATGGCGATTTAATGTTAGCTTCATTATTTGCAGGTGTATTTATTGGGATTGGATTAGGAATTATCTTTAGATTTGGTGGTACTACTGGTGGAGTTGATATCATTGCTCGATTAGTCTATAAATACAAAGGTATAAACATGGGTAAAACAATGTTTATATTTGACTTTGTAGTTATTACACTTTCTCTTTTAACTTATTTAAAAGCATATGAAGCAATGTATACTTTAGTTGCAGTTTTTGTCGGAGCAAGAATTATCGACTTTATGCAAGAAGGTGCATACGCTGCACGTGGAGCAAATATTATTTCTGAGAAAAATGATTTAATTGCTGCCCGAATTATGAAGGAAATGGAACGTGGAGCAACTTATTTAAAAGCAACAGGTACATTTACTGGAGAAAGTAAAGACGTTCTATTTTGTGTAGTACCAAAAAATGAATTAGTTCATTTAAAAAATATTATTCAAGATATTGATCCTCATGCCTTTGTGGCAGTTACTGAAGTTCACGATGTACTTGGTGAAGGATTTACCTTAGATGAAAATAAAGTTCCATTACATCCGTAATTATTAACTAAATCAAAAAGAGGTTCTAGGCTAATTGGCCAGAACCTCTTTTAATTTTGTACTCATTTAATCATCACTACGTGTCATTCCTGTATAAATCAAAATTAATCTTAATAATTCTGCTACGGCCACAGCAGCTGCTGCAACATATGTCAATGCGGCTGCATTTAAAACACGTTTTGCATAAACATGCTCATTCGAATTAATGATCCCCAATGTTGTAACCTGTTTTAAAGCTCTACTTGAGGCATCAAATTCAACAGGAAGTGTAACAATTTGGAATAGTACACCTAGTGCTAATAAAACGATACCTATTAATAATGCACCTGATAGACGAGAAAACATACCAATTAATATAAATACATATGAAAAATTAGAACTGAAATTTGCAACAGGTACTAATGAATGACGGAATCTTAAAAAACTATAGTCATTTGCATCTTGAATTGCATGTCCTACTTCATGAGCAGCGACAGCTGTACCTGCAACTGAATATCCATGATAATTTTCAGATGATAATCTTACTACTTTAGCACGCGGATCATAATGATCAGATAAATATCCACGAGTTTCTTCAACTGCAACATTGTAAAGTCCGTTTTCATTTAAAATTTTTCTTGCTACTTCTGCACCTGTTAAATGAGATGTAGAACCAACTTGCGAATACTTTTTAAATGTCGATTTAACTCTCATTTGAGCATATAAAGGTACAATCAACAAAATTAAAAAGTAAATTAAATAACTCATTGTAATTCCTCCAAGGAGTGAGATTTTACGATATTGTATATACTTTTAGAGAAATTTGTCAATCATTATGTTCTCTTCGTTTTTTATTCTTATTTCGATCACCTATATATTTTCTCCATCCAACGTAACTTAATGTCCCTACAATAATTACCCCTGTTGTAAAAATTGTCCAAATCGAAACTGGTGGAATAATTGAATTCCCTTGACCAAAAATGAATAATAATTCACTTTGGGTCTCATCTAATTTTTGTTGAAATGCAGGTAATGATTTTTGATTAATTCGATAGTCATCTAAAAATGAAACAAGTGAGTTAATTTTTTTAACTTCATCATATGGCAAATCCATTATAAGACTAGGATAGATTATTTCAAATTGATTCAAAAACTGGTTTAATTGAGTTTCATAAGCTTCCGAGTTCCCGCGCTTATATGCTGAATCCATATTTTCTAATGGTGTCATTACTGACTTTTTCATTTCTTTCCACATTGGTTGCATTGTCGTTTCAGAAGCATCAATCAATAATCTTAGCCCTAATACATCTGCAACCTTTTCTTGAGGGTCTGATCCATCGTTTTTTAAAGATACTAGCGCATTTTGAAATGTAACTGCAATTGTTTCTAACTCTTTAGGAGTGAAATCTTTATTTTTTTTAGCTGATGCCATATATTTTGACTCTAGCTGCTCCAATAGATTAGATCCATGAACGTAATCACCATCTTGTACTAAAGAAAGCGATTGTTCAATAAGTGAAGTTTCTTGATCTATTTTAGCGTAGCCTTTTACGGTATTAAATGAAAAGAAAATAAAAAAAACGCTTATCCCTGCAATTAATTTTTTCATCAAACCCCTCCCTCATAACTACTAATAATTATGAGAGAAAGGACAAGATTAGAACCCTTCAAATACGAGCTCTTTTTTTAAAAATTAATTGATAATAAGCCAAAAAGATCACTAATATCGTCAACCAAAATGTTATTAATGCAATCCAAATTCTAAAATCAGATAGCATAAAGTATTCAGGCATTGTACCAAAAACATAGTCAAAAATCAGATCTTGTAAAATCCAAATACTTGCAACTATCAACTGCCACTTTTTAACTCTAAATGTTTGTGAATATAAAAGAGCTTGTACAGCCATAGCTCCATGCGAAAAAATTAATAAGTATGCAATCGTATCAAGACCGCCTTTAACGTAGAGAACCATGCCATTCATAATAACAGCCCAAATACCGTATTTTAGCAAGCTTACATATGCAAGTGCCTCAATTAACCCATTTTGCTTATTTAAGATGAATAACAACAATACAATGCAAAAAAATAACGACGCAGTTGGACTATCTGGAACAAATATTTTTAACCAACCAGGAGTATAGGCAAGCTGAGGTTTGTACCAATAATATCCATAGGCAGTACCTAATACATTTATAATGAATAGGGCAACCATGTTTGGTTTTAGCCGTAGCATACTATATAAGTTCACTATTTCATTTCACTTCACTTTCATTTTGGTTAATCCACAAATTTATAACACACAAAGTTCACAATTTATATGTATCAACACGATTTTAACATGTTATTATTTCAATATACAATTCAACATAAAAAAAGAGTCGAAAATTCGACTCTCTTTTCATTACTCTGATTTACCTGCTTTTGCAACGAATTCAGCTAAAACCTTAAGTTCTGCATCAGTTCCTTTAAATACGCCTTTAGGCATATTTTGCCCACCATTTCTTGCGATATGTGCAATTTGATCAGGTGTTAAGCCCGTATTTTGAAGACTTGGAGCTGCTGCACCACCTTGAAGATTATCTCCGTGGCAAGATACACAAGTATTTTTTTGCAATAGTTTATATCCTGGATCTTCTTTATTTAATTCAACAAAAGTACGAATCTTACCTTGTTCTTTTTGTTTTTTCCAGTCATGGTGAGCTGCTGCTTCCCATGTTAAATAAATTACACCAGATAAAGCTAATAACATAAAACCAGTTGCTAATGGACGTTTCATTGGCTTTCTATGTGGACTACGATCTAAGAACGGAGCTAATAATAAGCCACCAAAAGCAATACCAGGAATTACGAATGCACCAATTACGTTATAGTCACCTGATGCATAGCTATATTTTAAGAATTGATATAAGAACAAGAAATACCAGTCTGGTAATGGCGTATAGCCAGTATCAGTTGGGTCTGCAACCCTCTCAAGTGGAGATGGATGTGCAATTGTTAATGTTAAATATCCAATTAAGAAAACCGCTCCTACCATCCATTCTTTTAATAAGAAGTTTGGCCAGAATGCCTCTGTTTTTCCTGGATATTCAGAATAATCTTTTGGAACATTGGGTTTACGACCTTCCATTGCAGGTACACGAGAGTCACCTACAAATTTCATTCCTTTACCGCGATGCATGTTCTCCCTCCTTTATTTCGACACACTTTAGTCATTTTTTTACTAAAGCCCCATGCACTAAATCTTATAGTGGACCTGAAATACCTTGCTTACGAATGATCAAGAAATGGGCACCCATAAGAGCAAGTAAAGCACCAGGTAAGAAGAATACATGAATTGCGAAGAAACGAGTTAATGTTTGTGCACCGATGATTTCCGGATTACCTGCAATTAACGTTTTTACTTGCTTACCAATAAATGGTGTTTGTTCAGCAATTTGCAGACCTACTTTCGTCGCAAATAACGCTTTCATATCCCAAGGTAATAAATATCCTGTAAACCCTAAACCAAGCATTACGAAGAAAATTAGTACCCCTACAACCCAGTTAAGTTCACGAGGTTTTTTATATGCGCCTTGGAAGAATACACGTAAAGTATGTAAGAACATCATAACGATTACTAAACTTGCACCCCAGTGATGCATACCACGAACAATTTGTCCGTATGCAACGTTGTTTTGTAAGTAATATACTGATTCCCATGCATTTTTAATATCTGGTACATAATACATTGTTAAGAACATTCCAGATAAAATTTGAATTACTGTAACGAAAAATGTTAATCCACCGAAGCAATATACGAATGCTGAAAAATGGTGTGCTGGATTAACGTGTTCTGGTACTTCATGATCAGCGATATCTCTCCAAAGAGGCGTAATTTCTAATCGCTCATCTACCCAGTCGTAAATTTTGTTAAGCACGATTATTTACCTCCTGTATTTGGTTCTAATTTACCAAGATAGAAAGAATCACCTTTCACTTTTACCGCGTAGTTGTCTAGTGGACCAAGCGGTGGTGTACCTTTAATGTTTTTACCATCTTTAATGTAACGTCCCCCATGACATGGACAAACAAACTCGTTTGGAAAATCTTTGTTGTCATTCCAACCAACTGTACAGCCTAAATGCTTACATGTAGGTGATAATGCAACAATTCCTCCGTTTGAATTTTTGTAAACCCATGCAATGTGAGTAGCATCAGATTTAACCCAACCATCAACCTGCTTTACTTTAAAGTCAAAGCGTTTTGGGTCAGTTGTTAAATCTTTCACTAGACCAACTTGCACCATTTCTCCAGCTGCTTCTTTTTGTAAGACTGGGTCAATGGCAAAACGAGCCAATGGCATAAGCATTCCTGCTGCCATGAAACCGCCTACACCTGTTAAAGTGTAGTTTAAAAACTGGCGTCTTGAAACCTTTTCACTCATGAAAATTCCCCCCTCTATCACAAGTACTCCTGTACGGACAACAGCTATAATAATAAAACTAGGACACTTTCATAATATAATAACAAATTTAGAAGGTCAATAATATCCTAATAATAATCATAGTAATAATGTTGTTTTTATTTTTATCCCCATCTTTTAGAAAATAATGCATTAATATGTGATAATTGTTTATCTACTATTACTCTTTGTGATGATTCATCTAAACTATTTATGTTTAAAGTGGGTAACCATATTAACGATTCATCCATTTCAGATTCAAATTGTCTCCAATCAAAATCACATGTCAAATAGAAAACATGCTTAATGCCTTCACCTTTAAACCCTTCATACCATGCCTTTAATCGGTCTATTTTATTAGATTCTTCAGGCAAATAAGTAAATTCTGGGGAAATCACAACTCTACCTTTATATGTACGTTCAATCTCAGAAGTAAGGATTATTATGTCCTCTCGTTGTTCCGCTAAAGAAATATTTTCTTTTTTCAAAGAAACGGGACAAAGTGGAATAACGATCGTATCGATGTACTCCAAATTTTCTAAAACTTGATTTAATTCATTCGTTGTCCATTTCATCAAAATTACCTCTTTCTATTAAAATAATTTAATTATAATTGTGAAATTTTTGTGAACAAATATCTATTTTCCATTTAACCATACATTACTATTTTAAGAAAGAAAAAAAGCCCTCAAAAATGAGGTCTTTTTCCAGGGTGTTGAAAAAAGAACATGTATATAATTTAGTATTTATTTCAAGCTAAAAGAAGCTATATGCGGTTAATTTGCACTATAGGATTCTAATTTCAACGGGGAAAGAATCGTCCTCCTCTGCACGCCTGTAAGGTCTTTAGCCTTCGCTTTTCCCATCGGAGCCGAGGAATATCAGTTCCAATAACTTCTACAAAATAAAAAAGCATGTAATGAAGAACCTTAATGATCTTTACCCTTCGCTTTAAATCGTCGCTTATAACTAATCATTGAATTTGTTTTTCAATCAATTAGCAACAATTTATATTCCCCCTATCAAAGATTAAACCAATTAATCCATCTATATGTGCATATATTGTTCATTTCTTTCCCTTGAACTTGTAGTAAGAGGCAGCGATAAGGAAGTAAGTGTCTAGACGGAAGATTAAAAAGTGTTCTAAAAATGCTTTCCTAAATTCTGAAACAATTAAAAAGCCCCCAAAATTGGGGACTTTTTCGATTTTACATTAAGTTAATAAATTTAGTTGCTTTGTTAATTCTTGGAATAGTTTTTTGTCTTGTTGATCAAGCGCGTCATCGATCATTCTCATTAATCTGTCTTTTTGAAAGTTAATAATTGAATCTGACAATAGTTTTTCAGCAATAACGCGATCTTTTTCGTTACTATTTAAATTTTTTGGTATGTGTGGATTCTCTTCTAAAACTGAAACAAACATCGGGTATTGAAAAGAAGATTTAAAATTGAGCTGGATATAAATATCCTCATCCCTATTAAGTCGAATATCATGAAATGATTTCTCTGCATCCGTCGTCATCACATTTTGTTTATAAAAATGAAATGGGACTTCTTTAACACAGTTTGTCGACATCACTAAACCACGTGGACAATATTTAGACTGTTCTACGAAATGAACCTTTTTCATTAAATAATCATGGCTCATTAGGTAATTTAAAATCCAAACACACTCTCTTTGCTTCAACTGAAAATTACTTAGAAACCATTTTACAAAATCTTTCTTCTCATTCACAGATACAGGGGTTGCCATTATTAAATCCCTCCTCTGTCCTTTAAATTTGTCCCCTTTTCTGAATAAAGAAAACTACAGAATTTCATTTATTCTTTCAAGACGCTCTCTTACTTCTTCTTGTAGATATTCATCGTCTACAAGTTTTGCGTAAACTTCTTTTGCTTCTTGTAGTAAACCTTCTTCAAACAATAGGTCTCCGTATTCCTTTAAGAAGGAAATTTCCTGGTTAAAGTCATTATATGCTAGACGATATTGTTTTAATGCCAATTCATAATTTTCATTTCCATAATATGCTTTCCCTAAATCCCAATTAAAGTGAGGATCCGAAGCTCCATGCTCAATTGCTAGTTCGATTGTACCAATTATTTCATCGAAATCATCTTCTTCAAAATGGATTCCGACTAATAACTGAACAGCCTCGATTAGGGAAGGATCATAAATTAATGCTTCCTGTAAATGTTTTTTACTTGCTTCTAAATTCTTTAATTTACGAGCTAATTTCGCTGCTGATAAAAGACATTCTACATTTGTTTCATCAACTAGTAAAGCCTTCTGTAATATGTCATAACCCTCCTGGATTTGTCCTTCTAGGTCATGTGCTTTACTTAACCATAAGTGTGCAACTAAATACTCAGGATCAAAGAATATCGCTTCTTCAAACACTGGGATACTTGCTGAATAGCGTTCTGCTTGGAATAAAGTAATTCCATAACCTAATAATGTATGGAAATCTTTTGTTTTCTCAATTCCTTTTTCATAGAATGAGATTGCATCTTCCCATTCTCCTTCTGCACTTAAACATTCAGCAAGTCTTAAATCTTTATTCACGCCACTTACTTCAATTTCTAGGTTAGCTAATCTTTCATAATACGGTATTGCCTTTTTATAATCGTATTTACTAAAATAATACTCACCTAATGCAAAATCTACTACAGGTTCATTCGGTAAAATTCTTTTTGCTTCTAATAATTTTTGCTCTGCTACTTCATCAAGACCTTGAACTTGATACAGATCTGCCATTAATAATAGCGATTGAACGTAACACTCACTATCTTCTTTAATTGCTAGTAAGGTTTCTAAAGCTTCATCTTCTAAATCAAGGTCTAATAAAATTTCTGCGTACATTATTTTAAGCTCATCGTCGTCATCATATAGATAAACTAAATCTTCGATAATACTTTTCGCATCCTCAATTAACCCTAAAGATTGAAAGACTAGAGCAGCTTCGTATTTTTCTTCGTCAGTTGCCGTTTTTATACTCTTTTTTAATAATTCTAATCCTTTTTCGGTATGACCGTTCTCAATTAATTGAACAGATTCATATAAACTCATTCTTACACCTCGTATGACTACTTTATTAATTCATTTAATTGCTCTTTAAAATTCGGGAAAGATACTGCTATACACTCTGTGTTTTCGATAATTGTATCACCTTTTGCAAGTAGTGCAGCGATTGAAAGCATCATTCCCATTCGATGGTCTCCATGTGAATTTACATTTGCACCTATTAAAGAACTATTTCCTTGTATAATCATACCATCTTTTGTTGCTTCAATGCTTACACCAAGATTTGTAAGTTCTGTAACAACTGTTTGGATACGATCAGTTTCCTTAACTCGTAATTCTTCAGCATCCTTAATAATTGTCTCACCGTCTGCTAATGCCGCTGCTAATGCTAAAATAGGTAACTCATCGATACATGTAGGGATTTCAGCACCACCGATGATAGTAGATTTTAAATCGGATGATTTCACTCTTATATTAGCGATTGGTTCTCCGTTTACTACTTTTTCATCCTCTAAGGTAATATTAGCTCCCATTCGTTCTAAAACGGTTAAAATGCCAATTCTAGTTGGATTTACGCCGACATTCTTTAATAAGATTTCGCTATTTGGAATGATCGACCCTGCTACTAAGAAAAATGCCGCAGATGAGATATCACCAGGTACAGTGACATCTGTTGCAATTAATTCTTGGTTACCGTCAATTGAAACGGTATTTCCGTCTACAACTAATTCACAGCCAAATGCCTTTAACATTCTTTCAGTATGGTCACGAGACTTTTCTGGTTCAGTTACAACAGTTGTACCGTTTGCAAATAAACCCGCTAGTAAAATTGAAGATTTAACTTGTGCACTTGAAACAGGAGAATCATATGAAATACTATTTAGTGAACCACCTCTTATAGAAATAGGTGTATATGTAGCATCCTCACGTCCATCTATAGAAGTTCCCATCATTTTTAAAGGTTTTGTAACCCGTTTCATTGGTCTTTTCCCAATTGATTCATCACCAATAATAACTGAATGGAATGGTAAACCACTTAATATTCCCATCATTAATCGTGCTGTTGTCCCTGAGTTTCCTACATCAAGTACTGCATTTGGCTCTTTTAATGCTTCAATTCCTTTGCCATAAACAATTACTTCATCTTCTGTTACCTCGATTTGTACACCTAATTTTCTAAAACAAGCAATGGTACTTAAACAATCTTCACCTAATAGAAAGTTAGTTATTTTTGTCGTCCCTTTCGCTAATGAACCAAACATAATTGCTCTATGAGATATTGATTTATCTCCCGGAATTATCACATCACCAACTAAACGGATTTTTTCTAATTGAGAATTTCTCATCGTAGCCACCTTTTCTAACCTTTCTATATGTAATTACATTCCATTTTTTATTAAATCAAACCTTTTTTTTCTCCTAAATTCTATTCGACGAATTGTCCCATGTTTTTCATTCTAATTTAGAAAAAGAAAATGATATTTTGATTTATAAATGATCAAAACACCATTTTCATGTAAGGATTATGAAAGTATTTGCTTTAAAAAACTATCTAAATTCTCTTTAATAAACTCTTCCTCTAATTCACAAGTTACTGGATTTCCATAGTCCATTAATAATATATATTTTATTTTCAAATCTATATTTTTCTTATCTTGTTTCATTAGATTAACAACCGATTCAATTTCTAGATTTGAATATACAGGATATTCTAATTGTTTATACCATCTTAAAATCTCATCATATTTTAAATCGATTTTAAAATATTGTTCACTTAAGTATATTGAAAATAATGTCCCAAACGCAATTGCTTCACCATGAGTAGTTTTTGCGTAGCCTAAATAAGCTTCAATAGCGTGTCCAAGTGTATGGCCTAAGTTTAAAAATGCTCTTTCTCCATTTTCTCTTTCATCCTTAGATACAATTTCGTTTTTCACACTTATTCCCATCGTCACACACTTTTCAATTAATTCATTTTCTAAATTTCCAAGTGAATGGATATGCTCCATTAACCAATTCAAATTTTCGATAGAAGAAATCATAGCCTCTTTACTAACTTCAGCAAAACCTGATCTCCATTCCTCAATTGGCAATGTAGTTAAAAAATTCAATTCATACAATACTAGTTCTGGCTGATAAAACGCACCAACGATATTTTTAGCTTTCGGAAGGTTTATGGCAACTTTACCACCTATCGCACTATCGTGAGCTAATAATGTTGTAGGCATTTGAATAAATCGAATACCTCGCATATATGTAGCCGCTACGAACCCTGCTAAATCACCAACTACTCCCCCACCTAATGCTAAAATTAAACTATTACGATCTAACTGAATATCAAAGCAATAAGTTAAACAATCTTCATAAATGGCAAAGCTTTTACTTTTTTCACCATGAGGGATGACATACTGCTCTACAGTATTAACATGTAGACAATTTTGTTTTACTTCCTCCAAATAATACGGTGCAACTTGATCATCAGTAATTATCAATATTTTTGAAACTTTAGGTACAAGGCTTTCAAGCTTGGACTGTAAATGACTTAATACCCCGTACCCAATACATACATCGTATTGTTTAGAGTTTGTTTTTACAGTGATCACATTCATTAAAACTTCCTCGCATACTCACGGAAATCTTCAATATTGCGTTTTAATCGCTCAAGTTGATCTGATTCAAATTGCTCGATAATCGCTTTTGCAACTTCCCATGCTACGATATGCTCAGCAACTACTGACGCTGCTGGAACCGCACAGCTATCTGATCGTTCGATACTTGCTTCATATACTTCTTTTGTTTCGATATCAACGCTCTGTAATGGCTTATAAAGCGTTGGAATAGGTTTCATTACTGCTCGAACGACAATTGGCATGCCAGTTGTCATACCGCCCTCAAAACCTCCTGCACGGTTCGATAATCGATAATAGCCTTTTTCCTCAGAAAATGCTATTTCATCATGTACTTCACTTCCAGGAATTGAACCGGCTTGAAAACCAATACCGAACTCCACCCCTTTAAAGGCGTTAATACTTACAATAGCACCTGCAATTTTTGAATCTAGTTTTCGGTCATAATGTACGTAACTTCCAACACCAGCTGGCATACCCTCAACGACTACTTCAACGATTCCACCTACTGAATCACCATTTTGCTTAGCATCATCAATTAATGCTTTCATATTTTCTGTTGCTTCTGAGTCTATACATCTAACTTCAGAGTTTTCAGCACGATTATGTAAGTCTTCAACATTTTTATATTCTATGTTTTTCGCTTTAACTCCACCAATTTCAATTACATGGCTTGCAATTGTGATCCCTAGTTCACTTAACAATTTTTTTGCGACTGCCCCAGCTGCAACACGTACAGTTGTTTCACGAGCCGAAGAACGCTCCAATACATTTCGAACATCTCTAAAGCCATATTTAATTGCACCATTTAAATCTGCGTGACCAGGTCTTGGTTTTGTAATGCTTCTTTTTCCTTCATATTCGAGATCTTCTAAAGGTTCAGCACCCATAATATTCGTCCAATGTTTAAAGTCGTTATTTTCAACAACTAGAGCGATTGGAGAGCCTAGTGTATAACCATGTCGAACACCGCTAGTAATTTGAGCAGTATCCTTCTCAATTTGCATTCTTCGCCCTCTTCCATATCCACCTTGACGTCTACGAAGTTCACTGTTAATTTCTTCTGCTAAAATTGGTAATCCTGCTGGAACGCCTTCAATAATAGTTGTTAATTGTGGACCATGAGATTCACCAGCTGTTAAATAACGCATGTCAACACCTTCTCTTTATGTAAGTTTAAAATTATTAGTTACTACTATACCACAACCTATTTGGAATTTAACATAAAAAAAGGACGATAAAATGGCACTTTTTTTGATTTTTTGTAAAAATTTGTTTCTTTTGATGTAAAAATGTTTTTTTCTGTACAGAATTTTTGTTCAATTTCTTAAACTAAATTTTATGACAAATAAAAAAAGCTAGCACGAGGCTAGCTTCTTTATTTCAATATTAAAGATTAGTATACCCATTCTTTAATAAGCTTAGAGTATTCAACTAATTCGTTTTGATTGAAGAAAATACCGATTTCACGCTCAGCGCTTGCAGGTGAATCAGAACCGTGAATAATGTTTTTGCCTACAGTTGCAGCATACTCACCACGGATTGTTCCTGGAGCTGAATCTTTAGGGTTAGTTGCTCCCATCATTTGACGCGCGGTAGCGATTACATTTTCGCCTTCCCAAACCATAGCAAATACTGGGCTTGAAGTGATGAAGTCTACTAATTCACCAAAGAAAGGACGCTCTTTGTGCTCAGCATAGTGAGTTTCAGCTTGTTCTTTGCTCACTTGCATTAATTTAGCTCCAACTAATTGGAAACCTTTTTTTTCAAAACGTGAAACGATTTCACCAATTAAGTTACGTTGTACACCATCAGGTTTTACCATTAAATAAGTTCTTTCCATTATGCTCTACCTCACTTGATTTCAATTATGTATAAACAACACAGTTAGAATAGTATCATCTATTTATAAAATTATCAATAGTTTAAAATCTTGTTATTTTGTAAAAATTGCAATCGCTTACAGTTTTTTGGTTAATTTTTATCAATATAACTAATTTATTGCCATAACACACCTATAAAAAAGCCAAAAGAGGCAGTTCGAAATGCTTTTGCATTTTTACCGCCTCTAGTTTTTTCGATTTCCAATATTTTTAGCAATTAAAATTAACATTTCCTTTGCCTCGCTATTTGGTAGGCTTGCGATACTGTTTAGTGACTTTTGTAAATAAGCTTCACTTACCTTTTTTGCAGCTCTTATGTATGTACTTTTTCGAATTTGATTAATAAGTGGTTTAACAGTGTCTGGATCTATTCCTTCATGAACCGAAACAATTTTCTCTTTAAGCGCTACATCATTCATTGCAAACAAAACAGGTAATGTAATATTCCCTTGAATTAAGTCGCTTCCTGATGGTTTTCCTAACTCCTTCTCAGAAGCCGTAAAATCAAGAATATCATCCATAATTTGATAAGACATACCTAAATAATATCCATAATCTTTTAAACACTTTTGAAAATCCTTAGAAGCTCCTGATGCTATTGCACCTATTTCGCAACTTGCTGATATTAAAAGTGCTGTTTTTCGTTTAATTCGTCTTAAATAACATTTTAAATTTTGGTCAAAATTATATTTATCTTTTATTTGTTCAATCTCACCTAAACAAATCTCTAAAATTGTTTCAGATAATTTTTGATGAGCCAATGGGATTTCAATTTCTGACATACATTCCAATGCTTTCGCAAATAAAAAATCCCCTGCATACATAGCAACTCGGTTATTATATGTTGAATTAATTGTCGGTTTACCTCTTCGTAAACTAGCTTCGTCAATTACATCATCATGTACTAATGATGCCATATGTATGATTTCCAATGTAGCTGCTACATTTTTTATAGATTGAAGGTTATATTGTCCAAATTTAGCACTAAGCAATACAAATACTGGTCTAATTCTTTTTCCACCAGATTGAAGTAGCTGTACAGATGCATTTTTCAAAATTGGCTGCGTTGAATCGACTACTTTATGTAGTGTATTTTCAATCTCATTAATGTCTTTTTTTAAATAAGAATACTTCCATTTAACCTTCATTCCGTTCACCTTACTATTCATCCCAATTTCTTGCTTTTTTGTAACTAGCTCTTTGGTTTAACACCTAAATGCATCGCCGCTACCCCAAAAGTATAAGGTTTGATTCTAATTTTCTCTAATCCTGCTTTTTCGAAAAGCTTTGCAAGCTCATTCATCCCTGGAAAAGTACTTGCGCTTTCTTGTAACCAAGAATATTCTTTAAAGCTTTTAGCGAATAATTTACCAAAGATCGGCATGATGTATTTAAAATAAGCTTTATATACGTGTCTAACACCAAATGCCGTTGGTTGTGAAGTTTCTAAACATACTACAATCCCACCAGGTTTTACAACTCTAGTCATTTCTTTCAACACTTGATAATAATCTGGAACATTTCTTAATCCGAATCCGATTGTAACTGTATCAAAATAGTTGTCCTCAAACGGTAACTCCATCGCATTACCATGGATTAATTTAACCTGGTCTAAATGCATACTTTTAACTTTTTGCTCTCCAATTGAAAGCATATTTTTACTAAAGTCTAACCCTACTACTTCTCCATCTTTTCCAACTGCATTTGCTAATGCAATCGTCCATTCACCAGTACCACAGCATACGTCAAGCGCTTTCATACCTTTTTGGACATTCATTATTTTCATAGTTTGTTTGCGCCAAGCAATATGTCGTCTAAAACTAATAATACCATTCATTGTATCATATTTATTATAAATCTTTTCAAACACGTCATGAACGCGTTCTTCTTTTGATTGAGTCATATAAACCCCCACTAAACTAATTACGATTACTTCTATGTAGATTATTTTTGTAATTGTATCATTATTTTTGATAATTCTTCTTTTATTTTACCCATATCATTCAAACCTATTATATTCTGAAATTGCTTAATAAAATCAGTGCGATGATCAACTGAAGATATTTCGTATTCTTTTTTCAGTCTAGCTATTAAACAAGCATGCTCAATATGGTGTATTGATTCTTCCGATGCGATAAATTTTGCAAAATGAACAATTATAGTTGATTCAATAACTGTGATACATTTGAAAAGCTCATCTAAAGTTTTAAATTTTTCGTGAACTAAATTAATTTTTTCTTCATTCATTTCTTTTACTGCATATGAAAGTTCCTTAATTAATCCAATTTCACCAGTTTTAGAAAGAGCATTGTAATATAGTCCACTATATAAGTCCCCTTCCAATACGGTTAACTGTTTCTTCTCACGATCCATTGGCGTACTTTCATATGTTGATACTTTTTCATGTGTATCTAATGCAATTTGATGAATCATCAAGGCTTTACAGTAATGCACAATTTTATCACTCGTAAAATCATTATCTTTTAATAAATTTATTAATAAAGTAACCTTTACATCATCAATCGTTGGTATTGAAAGATGCTGATTTAAATAAGGGTGTTTAATTGTATGTAAAATTTGAGTGATTACTTCATTTTTTATCTCGTGAATACTATTCATTATTTCCATCCATTCCATTTATTACTGATTTAATCATTATACCATAAGTATTTTAGATGGTATAAGTTGATTACTCAATCAACTTGCATTATTTATAATGAATATTTTCAAAAAAAGCAGGATTACCTTTATTCAAACGAATGATAAACGCTCCTCTATAAGACGAGCGTTTACGATCAGTCTAAAAAAATTCTTAAAATGTTGAACCTATAATACAGTGTCGAGACCTTAATGACGGCGCACCTGCTCTTTTGATAAAACTATCTTGTTGAATGAATCATTGCAAGAATTTCATTTCTTCCTTGTACATCCTCTTTTAATGACCCACGAACCGCTGTAGTAACTGTTTTTGAACCAGGTTTTCTTACTCCGCGCATTGACATACACATATGTTCGGCTTCAACGACTACCATTGCACCATGTGGTTGAAGTACTTCCATAATCGCATCAACTACCGAAGCAGTAATACGTTCTTGTAGCTGTGGTCTTTTTGCAACTGTTTCAACTGTACGTGCCAGTTTGCTTAATCCAGTTACTCTACCATTCCTTGGAATATAAGCTACATGTGCAACGCCGTAAAACGGTAATAGATGATGTTCACACATTGAATGGAAAGGTATATCTTTTACTAGAACTAATTCTTCATGATCTTCACCAAATACTTTATGTAAATGAGCTTTTTCATCTTGGCGCATGCCAGAGAATACTTCTGCATACATTTTCGCAACTCGTTTTGGCGTTTCGTAAATTCCTTCTCGATTTGGATCATCACCGATAGCTTCGAGAATTAGACGAACCGCTTGTTCAATTTTTTCTAAATTTACTTCATTCATTAATTGATCCCCCATGCTAAAAAAATTCTAATATTCACTATCAGATTCGTTTTATTTTAACATAATTCTTTTTTTATAGGCAAAAAAAAGAAGGATGCCTTTAATTATCATCCTTCTTAGTGACTACTAGAAGCGCACGATTCTTTACTTTGTCTATTTGCAGCCTTGTTACTAATAAGTAACTTCGCTTTACAAAAGACTTTGCAATTCGTAATGATGACCGCTTTTAAGAAGTTTGAAAAACATCTTTTTAGGGCTTTCCAGCAAAAAAAGAAGGATGCTTTAAATAGCATCCTTCTTTTCCGCTTAAATTATGTAATTATTTTACAGCATCCTTAAGCGCTTTACCAGGTTTGAAAGCTGGAACTTTACTAGCTGCGATTTCGATTTCCTCGCCAGTTTGTGGATTACGTCCTTTACGAGCTGCACGCTCACGAACTTCAAAGTTACCAAATCCGATTAATTGTACTTTATCCCCGTTTTGTAACGCACCAAGAATTGATTCGAATACAGCGTCTACTGCTAAAGTAGCTTGTTTTTTAGTTAATTCACCAGCTTCAGCAACTGCATTGATTAAATCAGTTTTGTTCATGTCTTTCACCTCCTCCCAAAAAATTAAAATAATTCTTAATTTCATTTGTGACCAAAATTTTAAATTTTATACAACAAATTCCAATTAATTTCTTTGTCATGCCTTATATTATACGATTCTACGGCTTTTTTCAATATGTTTTACAAGAAAATGTTGGAATTACTCGAAAATGTGAAGTGATTTTTCTGATAAATTCATTTTTCTACTACTAATTTTTTAAAATTTCTTGTTGTATATACGATGATTACTGAATTAATAGGCAATTTTGTAAATTTTTTTTACTATTTCCGATTAAAATAAATTTGTAGAATTTTGTCGAATTTAACCTTTTTTGCCGTTTTTTTAATTTACTGCTAAAAGCAATTTTCGTATCAAAAAATAGCAAATTCTCTTCAAAATCTTTTCGAATTGATGAAAATGCAAAAAAAATCAGATGGTTTAATACCATCTGATTAATTATATTGATTCATTCTATTAAAGGATGATTGCAATTAAGCCGCCACTTCCTTCGTTGATAATTCTTTCTAATGTTTCCTTCAATTTATATCTTGCATTTTCAGGCATTAGAGAAAGTTTTGCTTGGATTCCTTCACGAACGATTGAACTTAATGAGCGTCCAAATATATCTGAATTCCAGATTGACAGTGGATTATCTTCAAAATCCTGCATTAAGTATTTAACAAGCTCTTCGCTTTGTTTTTCAGTTCCAATAATTGGTTCAAATGTTGACTCTACATCTACTTTAATCATATGAATAGATGGGGCAACCGCTTTTAGTTTCACACCGAATCTAGATCCGTGGCGGATAATCTCCGGTTCATCTAAACTCATATCTAAAAGAGATGGTGCAGCAATTCCGTATCCAGTTTGTTTCACCATTTTTAATGCATCGGCAACTTGATCATATTCTTGTTTTGCATGAGCAAAGTCTTGCATTAATTCTAATAGATGATCTTTACCTCGAATTTCTACTCCAACTACTTCTTTTAAAACTTGGTCATATAACTCATCTGGAGCAGATAAATCGATTTCTGCCACCCCTTGCCCCATGTCTATTCCAGCAAGTTGTGCATGTTCAATAAACTCATAATCACTAAATTGACCAACTACAAAGTCTACATCTCTTAATCGTTTTATGTCTTTTACTGTTTCTTGAATTGCTTCTTGGTAGCTTTGACGCAACCAGTGATTTTCTTTTAATACTAATACCCAGCTTGGTAGATTTACATTTACTTCAAGGACTGGGAACTCGTATAGCGCTTCGCGAAGTACGTTTAATACATCACCTTCACGCATTGCCTCAACACTTAAAGCGATAACAGGAATGTCATACTTTTGGCTTAATTCCTGTCTAAGTGCTTCTGTATTAGGGTGATATGGCTGAGACGAGTTAACAACCATAATGAAAGGCTTACCAACTTCTTTTAATTCAGCAACTACTCGTTCTTCTGCTTCGATATAATCATATCTAGCGATTTCTCCAATTGTGCCATCAGTTGTTACAACAACTCCAATTGTAGAATGCTCTTGGATAACTTTTCTTGTACCGATTTCTGCTGCTTCATTAAAAGGTATTGGTTCTTCATACCAAGGTGTGCTAATCATTCTAGGGCCGTTTTCATCTTCATATCCTTTAGCTCCTGGTACACTATAACCAACGCAATCTACTAATCGAATATTTACATCTAACCCATCCGCTACATGAATTTTCACACCTTGATTTGGAACGAATTTAGGTTCTGTCGTCATTATTGTTTTACCTGCTGCACTTTGAGGTAATTCATCATGTGCTCTCGCACGATCAGCTTCATTTTGAATATTTGGGATAACTACTGCTTCCATAAAGCGTTTTATAAATGTTGATTTACCAGTACGGACAGCGCCTACAACACCTAAGTAGATATCTCCTCCCGTGCGCTCGGCAATGTCTTTAAAAATATCTATCTTTTCCATGTGTTCCCCTCCCGATTTATCAATACATGGGAATAATTGACTTGAAGTAGTATGCCTATGACAATATCATTCTATGATGTTGTCCTAGTAAGTTATGACAAGATTTTTTATTTTTTCTACTTATTAACTTCGGATAAAAATAAAATAATCCTTCGATAAAATGTATTCTTTTATCAAAGGATTATGATTTATATTATTTATTTTTGTTCTAAAAATACTGGCTGTCCATCTTTAACAGTGTATGGAAGTGAGTATGCAGGCACGATTGGTGAGTCTTTTACTAAAATAGATCGTATATCTTCACCGAACTTAAAATTTTTCGCTTCTTTTATTTTTGCATATAAGTCAGTTGAATAATCCACATAGAATTCACCGTCATTGCCCATTACGATTGGTAAGTGATTATTACTATAAGGACTTACAACGTAAGGCTCCTCTTTAAACCCCATCTTTTTATAGTTTAATAGGAATACACCGTTAGCAAGGGTTTTCTTAATTGGTGGATAAGTATGTTTATCTTTATAAACTTGTACTTGTAAATTAACATCTCTTAATTTTTCTGCAATTCTAAGATCAACTAATTTGACGGTTGGATTTTTTTCTGCATCAATTAAGACATATTGAAAGATTCCACCATTTTCATATGAATTACCAGGTGAATCACTTAAATAACCGGGAATCAGTTTCGTAAAATCAATTGGATATTTAATGTAAATTGGTGTACTCATATCCTTCGTTTTTATTGGTAAGATTCCAGAATTATCTACTTTAAATTTATTTACTGCTTTTTGAACACTTTCTATTTGATCGTCATATGGTACTTGATTTTGTGCAAGATTATCTTGTGGATATAAACAGCCACTTAATACACTTATTACAAAGCACATTAAAATGGTAAGAAATAGCTTTTTCATGTTAGTCCCCTTTTTTATCATTAACTAGGCCAACTTAATACGATATATGTAATTAAAATTCCAGATATAATTAAAGACATATAAGCAATAAAGGCCGTTATCATTTTTAAAAATTTAATTTTTATTTTGTGTCTACTCAAGAAAATTAAAAATAATGAAAAAAGCATTAATCCAATCCCAACAAAAGAAATAATTTCATTAATATGTGCCGCGTTCATCTTGTTCCCCCTATGTAATTGCTAACATTATTATAGTATCAAAATAATGACACGATTTGAAATAAAATATTTTTATTCCTATTAAGTCATTATCGACTTATTCAGTCCCTACCTATACTTGTTCAATAGTATTTTTCAATCTTTTTATAATCGATTATTTTAGATAAAATTCTCTATTTTTAATTATTCCGAACACATCGATTGTCCCTCAAATCATTCCAAACAAAGGTTATACATAGGAGAATTCACATATTTGCAAATAAAAAAAGAAAGAAGAAGTAAATAAATACTCCTTCTTTCTTTGAAGCAAACTGGGGCAATTGCTTCTTTAAATTTTATCGACTAACACCCACCAGAATTCATCCGGTATAAGTCATTCTATACTATGCGAAAATGTATGATTATGCACTAAATACATCGCTGAAGAATAAGCCCAATTATTTTTGTTTAAACATATTTGTTAATGATTGAAAATCTAGTGGCATATTATTTGTAACAATTGCTTGAACGATTTTGTCTTCTTTTTCCTTTGTAACTTGACGACCAGTCATTAACGCAATTTGGCGCACTAGTTTTCTAACAGTAGCTTCATCTTTAAAGTTTGCATCTTTCACTGAATCAGCAACTTTAAAAATATCTGATTTACTTACATTTGCTTTCTTTTCAATCTTATCAAAGAAACCATTTGGATTATTATTAGTCACCATTCAAACCTCCCTTTTTCTATACAACATATGCTATGCAAAAAAAGAGAAATGGTGAAACGCCTATTTTAGTCCATTAAGGAAAAAGTTGAAATAAAAAATCTACAGCTTTCCTTTAAACGATTTACGTATGCATTATTGTATTTATTAATAAGAGAGATGTGAGCCCCTTCTACGTGCCTGTGCGGTGTACAAAATATAAAAAAGAGTGTAGAGAAATTTTTCTCTACACTCTTTAGCATTAATTAGAGTACACATATTTTTATAAGTAATCTAATTGATTACTCAGTAAGATCACTAATAAAATTCAAAGTGCTCTCGCCTTCATGTCTTTTTACACGAGACATTAGCGCATCGACTGCTAATTTTGGATTTTTATTTTCAAATAATACTGCATATAACTCATTAACAATTGGCATTTCAACATTTGCTTGTTTTGCTAATTGGTAAGCGGCTTTTGTCGTACGAACGCCTTCTACAATCATACCCATATTATCTAATACTTCGTCTAGTGATTGGCCTTTTCCTAATAAATTACCCGCTCTCCAGTTACGACTATGTACACTTGTACAAGTTACAATTAAATCGCCCATTCCTGTTAAACCTGCAAAAGTTTGAGTATTAGCACCCATTGTTTTACCTAGGCGAATAATTTCAGCAAGTCCACGAGTCATTAAAGCCGCCTTTGCATTGTCGCCATAACCAAGTCCGTCAGTAATCCCTGCAGCAAGCGCAATAATGTTTTTTAGAGCCCCTCCAATTTCCACACCTATTACATCTTCATTTGTGTAGACACGGAAGTAGCCATTAGAAAATAAGTCTTGTACATATTCTGCTTCGTCCATATTTTCAGAAGCAGATGTTACAGTCGTAGGATGTCTTAATGCAACCTCTTCTGCATGACTTGGCCCTGATAATACAACAACTGATTTTAAGAGCTTTGGATTAATTTCTTCTGAAATCATTTCTGAAACGCGTTTTGAAGTATCTGGTTCAATCCCTTTACTTGCATGAATAATCGTAACCTCTTCAGTTAGCTCATTATTTAATTTTTGACATACCTCTCTAATTGCTTTTGTAGGTACTACAAGTAAAATATATTTAGCTCCATTAATCGCTTCGTTTAAATTTACTGTTGCTTTTAAAGATTGTGGTAATTCAATTTCTGGCAAATATTTTTTATTTGTATGCTCATTATTTATTTCATTAATTTGATTGGCATTATTTCCCCATAACGTAACTGAATGTCCATTATCTGATAACACCATGGCTAAAGCTGTTCCCCAACTACCTGCACCTAATACTGAGATTTTTTCCATAACCACACTCCCTTTCAAAAAGAATCCAAATTTTACAATGAATTAAGCTCGTGCTCGACCAATAATCCTAATTGGAGATCCTTCAAAATCAAATGCATCTCTTATACGATTTTCTAAGAAGCGCTCGTAACTAAAGTGAAGTAATTCTGGATCGTTTACAAAAACAACAAATGTTGGTGGTTTTATTGCAACTTGAGTTGCATAATACACTCTTAATCTTTGTCCATTATGTGTTGGAGTAGGATTCACAGCAATTGCATCCATAATTACATCATTAAGTACATTCGTAGGAACACGTAAGCTATGGCTCTCACATGCTTTATTAATCATCGGTAACAAAGTTTGAGTTCTTTTCTTTGTTTTAGCTGAAAGGAATACAATCGGTGCGTAGTCCAGGAATTGGAAGTGTGCACGAATGTTTTCAATGAATTCATTCATTGTTTTTTCATCTTTTTCTACAGCATCCCATTTATTCACGACAATAACAACTGATCTTCCTGCTTGATGCGCATAACCAGCGATTTTTTTGTCTTGTTCGATAATTCCTTCTTCACCATCTAATACAACTAAGACGACATCTGATCTTTCAATTGCTCTTAATGCACGTAATACACTATATTTTTCTGTACTTTCATACACTTTACCTTTTTTCCTCATACCTGCTGTATCAATAATGACATAATCTTGACCATCTTTTGAGTATGGCGTATCTACAGCATCACGTGTAGTACCGGCAACATTACTAACGATTACACGCTCTTGACCTAATAATGCATTTACTAAAGATGATTTCCCTACATTTGGACGTCCAATTAAACTGAATTTAATTGTCTCCTCATCATAATTTTCTTCTTCTTTTTCAGGGAAATGCTTAACAACCTCATCTAGTAAATCTCCAATTCCTAAACCATGTGAGCCTGAGATTGGAAATACTTCACCGAAGCCTAATGCATAAAAGTCGTAAATATCGCTTCTCATTTCAGGATTATCTACTTTATTAACTGCTAAAACAACTGGCTTTTTTGTTTTATAAAGTATTTTAGCAACTTCTTCATCTGCTGCTGTTACACCTTCACGGCCATTTGTTAAGAAAATAATAACATCCGCTTCATCAATAGCGATTTCTGCTTGTTGACGAATTTGCTCTAAAAACGGCTCGTCACCTATATCAATTCCACCTGTATCAATTAAACTAAATTCTTGATTTAGCCACTCGCCTGAGCTATATATACGGTCACGAGTAACTCCTGGAATATCTTCTACAATTGAGATTCTTTCTCCCACGATCCTATTAAAAATAGTTGATTTACCTACATTCGGTCGTCCAACTATTGCAACTGTCGGTTTAGACATTTAATTCATCCTTCCTAGCATAACTATGTACCATTTAATTCATGTAAATGTGTTTTAGTTTTGATTATAAATTGATTTATTTAAATAACTTATCTATTTTAACAAAAAATATGAAAAAAGACCAACATACATCAGTTTTTTAGTAATTTTCTATTTTTAAGGCTCAATTTTGAAAAATATTTTGTTAAATATTGAATCCCTGACAATAGTAAGATTGTAAAAAATAAAGTATCAAACCAGTTTAAGTCTCCGATTACATAGTTAAAATCAATCGATTCAAATGTAATATAATTAAATAGTTCTCCTTGAACAAGACCAATCGTTATATATCGTAACTTAGCATAATAAGATTTACTTAAAAATAAACAAAGCACGATCATAAAAAATGATTTAATAATCATCTCATCGATAAAAAAACTTGCAGGATCATATATAGAAAGCAATGTTACAACGCTATATGTCATCCCAATAATCAATCCTTTAACGAAATGGATTATTTGTTCACGTAAACTTAATAAGCTAATTTTGTAACTTATGTAAAAAATCATGATGATATATGAAATATTTATTTCAATGGAAAATACATCGATTGTATAAGCTGAACAGATAATTAAGATCAGGATCACCGATAAATAAAGAGAGCTCAATTTCGTTCTTTCTCTTAAAAACATCAAAACAAATACGAGAACCCAAGAAGCAATTATAAAAAAACTCCCTTGCACATGAAAACCTCCTAATAGTTCTAGTATGTAACAATTCCTACCAAAAATAATCAATTTAGAAAGACTGATTTCTTATAAATTATCATTGTAAGAAATATTATAGAAATGACTATAAAATTGAATATTTTTTTACTAAATTTTACTGTTCCAATTATTATCTGGATAAAAATATACTTTTAAAAGTAAAAAGTTGACAGAAAAGAATGGTATAAGAAATTGATTTTATTACGAATCTATAAAAGAGAATTTTTTGGAGGTGAAACGAGTGGGAAAAGATCGACAAGAAAAGAAGCTTAAGCAATCTAGAAGAGTTGAATCTGATCGTGATCAGAGCATCCATTACAAAGGTGCTACACGTTTAGATACACCTGAGGAAGCAAGAGCAGAAAATCAGCATAACTAATTAAAAAAATAAAAATCCTTCAGCTAATCAACTGAAGGATTTTTATCTTATTTTTTAAATTTATTTAATTTTTCACCAAGAAGTTCACTTAATTGGAAACCACTTTCGCTTGGTTGTACGTATTTAGCAATATCTTCTTGAAGTTCAGCTTCACCAGCTTCTTTGATGCTTAATGATAAGCGTTTTTCAGTAGGGTTAATTTCTAAGATTTTAACCTTTACTTCTTGACCTACCGCTAAGACTTCGTTTGGATTTTTAATATGTTTATCAGCAATTTGAGAAACATGAACTAATCCTTCAATACCTTTTTGAACTTCTACAAATGCACCAAAGTTTGTTAGGCGTCTTACAGTTCCCTCTACAACTGCATCAGCTTTAATACTTGGATCTAATTGATCCCATGGGCCTGGCTGAATTGCTTTCATTGATAACGCGATACGGTTTGTATCTGTATCAATTGAAAGAACTTGAACCTTTACAGTATCTCCTACAGATACAATCTCTTCAGGTTTTGTAACTCGATTATGAGACATTTGAGAAACGTGTACTAATCCATCAACTCCACCGATATTAACAAAAGCACCGAAATTAGTTATTCTTTCTACTTTACCTTCAACAATTTGACCAACTTTAATTGTTGAATATGCTTGACGACGATTCTCAATTTCGTTTAATTGCTCTACAGCTTTATGTGATAGAATTACACGATTTTTTTCACGATCAAGTTCTTCAATCACTACTTCAATCGATTGACCAACGAAGCTTCCTAAATCTTCTACGAATTTTTTTGAAACTAAAGAAGCCGGAATAAAACCACGTACTCCTACGTCAGCAATTAATCCACCGTTTACTTGCTCAGTAACGATTACTTCGAATACTTCTTTACTTTCTAATTTAGTTGCTAATTGATCCCAAGCCTTAACAGAATCTACAGCACGTTTAGAAAAAACTACTGAATCTTCTTCAACTTTAATAACCTTTAATTCAATTTCCTGTCCAACAGTTAACGCGTCACTTACGTTTTCAATATGTACATTTGAAATTTCTTTTATTGGAAGAATACCATCTGTTTTTCCACCGAACCCTACAATTGCTTGTTTATCTTCAATTTGTTCAATTACACATGAGATAATTTCCCCAACCTCTGGCATTACTTTTTCAACCATGCTATATTCCTCCTTGTGTTTTAAAAATGGATAGACCAATTATGTATTATCCTCTTTTACCATCTAATAAATAAGCAGAAAAGTCAAGGAATCTGATGACTAATTCTTCTAAATATTTTTTACCTTTTCATCTACAATTGTTAATATATCATTTACAACGTCATCAATGTTTTTTGAAGTAGTATCTAAAGATATTGCATCATCAGCTTTTTTCAATGGTGAAACTTCTCTTTCTGAGTCGATTCGGTCTCTTGTTGAGATTTCTATTTTTAATTGCTCTAGGTCACTTTCGAAACCATTTTTAACATTTTCAATATGTCTTCTTTGAGCTCTTTCGTCTACTGAAGCAATCATGAATATTTTAACTTCTGCATCTACTAATACATGAGTTCCAATATCTCTCCCATCCATTACAACTCCACCATTTACAGCATATTGACGTTGTAATTCGACCATTTTTTCACGAACTAAGCTGTGTTTTGCAACAAATGATACGTTTCTAGTCACTTCTGGAGTTCTGATTGGCTCTGAAACGTCTACATCATCAATAAACACTTTTTGAGTGTCCTCTACAGGAACTAATTTTATTGTTATATTAGAAAGTAAATTGCTTAAATCCATTTCATTATTAACATCAATATTATCTTGGATTGCTTTAAAAGTTAGAGCACGATACATAGCACCTGTGTCGATATATACATAACCTAATTTTTTTGAAACGATCTTTGCAACGGTACTTTTACCAGCAGCTGCCGGACCATCTATCGCTATACTAATTTTTTTACTCATAAGTCCTCCTACATAAAAAAATTGCTACATGAATAGCAACCTTTAATCTTATCATGTCCTAAAAAGACAAAAACAAATAAAAATAAAGCAGGCTAGCCTGCTTTATTTAATATTACCATATGATTCCGATGAATTCATCTATTTACCTATATGATTATATACTTCTCTTGTTACATCTTTTGCTTTTTGCGTTACTCCCTCATATAGTTCAATTTTTGTTAAATAAACTGAAAGACTTGGAAAAGACAAAATGTACTGGCTTACAACTAAACAAACTAATTGAATCATGATTAACTTAAAAAGTATTCGTTCGATTCTTTTCATTTTTATTCATACCTTTTTTATTACCATTATGAATAAATTCAATTAATTTTATACACAATTTCGAAATTAATATAAAATTACTTTAACTTCAATTCGAAATCTAACACAATTCTGATATACAAAATAAAAAACGTGCTAAGCACGTTTTAAAATAAATATGAATTGAAATTTATTTAGTAAAACCTTCAAGAATATTTTCAACTTCTGATGCTAACATGACAGTTAATTTAATTCTAGCCTTTTTACTGTCGTAATCTTTACCTAAAATTACACCTTTGTTAACTAAATCATAAGCACTTCCGAAATAATCATAGGTCGGGTATACTTCGCCCTCTTCAGAACTTGTTGTGATGATGACTTTAACCCCATCTTTAACTGCCTTTTCAATTTCTTCAGTCATAAATGGTGATACTTGTCCTCTTCCAACACCTTCTAAGATAATACCTTTTGCACCATTTTCAACAGCTGCTTTTATGAAATATCCTTTTGCTTCAATATAACATTTAATGATATCAACTTGCGGTAGTTCCCCTGTAATTTTGTATTTATCTTTTATTACTGGTTTTTGGTAAATATGTACCTTGTCATTATCAATAATCCCTAAGTAACCGAAACCGAAAACGTTAAATCCTTGAATATTGGATGCATGTTCTTTTTTAACATATTTTGCAGTAAAAATTCGTTCATTAAAGACAACAACAGTACCAACATTTCTTGAAGATTCATCAGCTGCAGTATAGATCGCATGTCTTAAATTAATAAAAGCATCAGTACCTAGTTCCCCTGGTGATCTTTGTGAGCCAGTTACAACTACAGGACGTTCGTCGTCAATTGTTAAATCTAAAAAATAAGCCGTTTCTTCTAAAGTATCAGTTCCATGAGTAACGACTACCCCATCGATTGTTTCATCTTGATAGTATTCTTCAATTTTATTTTTTAACATCATCCAATGATTAAAGCCGATGTGCATACTTGGAACTTGAAAAAAAGAATCAACAATAACATTTATATCTTTTGGTAAATCAAGCATTTCTGCAATTTCTTGTCCCGATAATGCACCTGAATCTAACTTCCCTGATTCAGCATTTGGTTTACTAGCAATTGTTCCACCTGTTGTAATTAATACTACTTTTTTCATTACAGCACCTCATTTCACATGAAATTATATCATTTAAAAATTATTCAAGTAAACAAAAACAGGTTATAAATTCTTTGTACAAAAAAACGTAGCTATGCTACGTTTCATGTTGTTGAAAAAAGAAGTTATAAATGTTAAGGAAGTAGTATGATATTAATTTCCACTACAGGATTCTCGCTCTCCATGTGGTGAGATTCATGAGTTAGAAAATAGCAAGTTAATCAAAAAAACTTACTAATAAAAGCTTCAATAGTATGTAAAAATACAAAAATATGAAAACTCCATAATCATAAAAGGCCGTAGTGGAAGTCCACTACGACCGATTTTTCTTAACACTACACATGTTGAAAACTAATTAACAAACTCATTTTTCATCCGTCTAAAAACGTAGCTATGCAATGTTCATTTACTGTTGAAAAATGAACTTATCAATAAATTTGCAGATCTTGAGAATGTTAAAAATCATTTCCCAAAAAACTTTACCCATTTACTTTGAACTACTTGTTATATGAGAGGCAATTAAATCTCCATGAAAACGGCCATTTTCAATAAAAATTTCGTTTGCGTTGTTTCCGGCAGCGATTACTCCAGCAATATAAATACCTTCTATATTAGTTTCCATCGTATCTGGATTAAATAGTGGTCGCCCCGTCTGATCATCTACCTTTACTCCCATACTTTTAATTAAAGTATGATCCGGATGATAACCTGTCATTGCATAGACAAAGTCATTTTCAATCTCGATTATTTGCCCTTCTTTTTCATAAATAACCGAGTCTTCTTTAATTTCTACTATATTTGCGTTAAATTCCATTTTGATAGATTCTGAACGGACAAGTCCTTCAAACTCAGGTAAAACCCATGGTTTAATACTTGGTGAATACGAACTACCTCTATAGATGACAGTTACTTCCGCACAACATTTTTCTAATTCTAGTGCTGCGTCTACACTTGAGTTTTTACCACCAATAATTGCAACCTTTTGATTAAAATGCTTATGTCCTTCAAAAAAGTAATGTGAAACTTTTTCAAGCTTTTCACCAGGAATTGATAAGTAGTTTGGTTGATCATAGTATCCTGTAGCAACTATGACTGCTTTTGCTTCATACTTTTTTTCTTCACGGTTTGTCGTAACTGTTTCAATCATAAAATTACTTTTCTTTGTAACAGACGTTACTTCTTCAAAAGCATTAATTTTTATATTATTTCTTTTTACAACATCACGGTAATAAGCTAGTGCCTGATGTTTCTTCGGTTTTCTACCTTCGATAATAAATGGAATATTTCCCACTTCTAATTTTTCACTCGTACTAAAAAACGTTTGATGTGTTGGGAATCGACTAAGGGTATGAACTATATTTCCTTTTTCAATTATTAATGCAGATATCCCCTTATTTTTCAGAGCTAGATAAGCCGCAATACCACAAGGTCCTCCACCTATGATCAGAACTTCAACTTTTTCCATTTGAAACATCTCCATTAAACTTAATTCTTAGTTATATTTACTATATCTATTTTACGTAAAAAATTTATTTTGTCTAATAATAGGTAAACAAAAAAACAAGATGGAAAAATTCCCATCTTGTTTTTATATCATATATAAGCTTATACCCAACCTCTGAATCGGCTAGCTTCAGCCATTTTACGCGCTCCAACCATGTAAGCTGCAAGACGCATATTTACTTTTCTATTTACACTTGTTTCATAAATATTATCAAATGAGCGTACCATAACTTTTTCTAATCTTGTTTCTACTTCTTCTTCAGTCCAGTAATAACCTTGGTTATTTTGTACCCATTCAAAGTAAGAAACAGTTACGCCACCAGCACTAGCTAATACGTCTGGAACTAGTAGAATTCCACGTTCAGTTAAAATTTTTGTCGCTTCAAGTGTTGTAGGTCCATTAGCAGCTTCAACTACAATCGATGCTTTAATGTTATGAGCATTATCTTTTGTAATTTGATTTTCAATCGCTGCAGGAACTAAAATATCACAATCTAATTCTAATAATTCTTTATTTGAAATTGTATTATTAAATAGTTTAGTAATTGTACCGAAGCTATCTCTGCGATCTAATAAATAATCAATATCTAAGCCATTTGGATCATGAAGAGCGCCATAAGCATCAGAAATACCAATAACTTTTGCACCAGCATCATGCATAAATTTAGCTAAGAAGCTACCTGCATTACCAAATCCTTGGATAACAACTCGTGCACCTTCTAAGTTAATACCTTTACGCTTAGCTGCTTCACGGATTACAATTGTAACACCTTTAGCAGTAGCAGTTTCACGGCCGTGTGAGCCACCTAATACTAATGGCTTACCAGTAATAAAACCAGGAGAGTTAAATTCATCTATTCTAGAATATTCATCCATCATCCAAGCCATAATTTGAGAGTTTGTAAATACGTCTGGAGCTGGAATATCTTTAGTTGGTCCTACGATTTGGCTAATTGCACGAACATATCCGCGGCTAAGTCTTTCTAACTCACGAAATGACATATCACGTGGATCACAAACGATTCCACCTTTACCTCCGCCATATGGTAAATCTACAATTCCACATTTCAAGCTCATCCAGATTGAAAGTGCTTTCACTTCATTTTCTGTTACATTCGGATGGAAACGGATACCACCTTTAGTTGGTCCTACTGCATCGTTATGTTGTGCTCTGTAACCAGTGAAAATTTTCACTTGTCCATCATCCATGCGAACTGGAATTTTTACAGTCATCATACGAACTGGCTCTTTTAAAAGTTCATACATTTCATTTGAATATCCTAATTTTTCTAACGCTTCTTTGATTACTACTTGTGTAGGCGCTAGTACATCTAATTGTTCTTCAGTGTTGCTATTTTTCTCTGTAGATTTCTCGGCAACCATTGTAAACCCCCTAGAAATTTGAACTATGAAAAGTTTCATTCATTCTGAAATTAGTATACAACTTTCCATCCCATTTTGAAAGTTATAAACACATAGAAAACTAAATATAATATTTGTTTAATGTAAGCGTTTTCTAAGGTCATTATACTCCTATTTACAAAGTTTGAAAAGGAAAGAATATGAAGAAATACAATATATTTATAAAAAATTTACATAAAGAAAACTCGCCGATTGGCGAGCCTTTAGCCGAAGACAGATACGTAGTTACACTGCACGTTAGATCTTGAATTGGAAACTACGTCGATTTGACTTCACCGGTGCAAATTTATACTTTCAAATGTGAAAGTATAACCTCTCGTAATAAATTACTGAGAGGCTTTATTTTTAACGAAATAAAAATGCAGTTGTTCAATAGCATTTTCTGAAATAAGCTCTTTACCGTACTCAATAATGCGATAAATTGTTCTCGTTGAAGGATTTCCATATTCGGCTAGTATCGCATAAAATGTTTCACGATCTAGTCTTCCTATTTCATTCTCCTCAAACTTTAGATAAAACGTATTTTCAAAAGAGAACAATCTTCCACCGATTGCATCACATGAAACTAATTTTTCAGAAAGTAGGATTAGATCATCCAAAGTAGAAAACTCGTACAATATATGTTCACTTTCATCAAGGATTACTTCCATCGATATAAAATCATCTTGAAATTCATCTTCCTCTTCTTCAATATCATCGGATTTTGTGACGATTACTACCATCCCTTGAGCTTGAAGAGAGAAAACTTCAACGGATACTTTACCATCTACTTCGAAACCTAGTTCTACGCTAGCTTCATGCATCATATCTTGAAAAAGCTGTTGAACTTTTGGCGCATTATACCATAAGTCTTCTTTTGTCAGACCACGTTCAGATAAATCATCAGATGTAAGAAAAACTTTTATTTTATTGTAGTTCAACCGTTCCAACCTCATGAACTAGCCTCCTTGCTGCATTTACCATAGTACAGTTTATGTTTTTAAATACTTTTGGTGATTCTAAAGTCAAAATTCATTTATAATTAAAATTCTGCTTTAACCACTCATCCCAGTTTGATTGTCCATTCCCTATATAAAATTCCTGGATTGAATCCATTATAGGGCTGTCACAAGTTGAAACTGCGTGTCCACCAATTCCAATAATGATATCAGACTTAATTTTTTTGATTGTAATGGCTAGATCAATTGTTTTCTTTAAATTATCTTTAGAAGTACATGACATAATAAATCCAGCTGGATTCACCTCATTTATTACTTGTTCAACTTCATTAGAGTCAATAGATGCTCCTAAATAAATTACCTGAAAACCAATTCTTCGTAAATAAATCGTAAATATTAATAAACCCAATTCATGCTTTTCTTCTGGTCCACAGACTGCAATTAACTTTGGCAAATGTTTATTGTTTGGTAAGTTTTGATAAACCATCCCTAATCTTGTTCTTAAGAAAGAGGTCGCAAAGTGTTCATGTGCACTTGTAATTTCTCCGTTACGATACTTATCACCTATTAAAATGAAAACTTTAGAAATGATTTTAAATAACACTTTATCAACTGAAAAAAGACTAAATGCTTCATTCACATAATTATGGGCTTCATTTTCTTCAAAAGTTAATAATGATGATACAATACGATTTACTAAAGCATCAGATTGTAGATTTTCGGAAAGTGATTGATCATTAGATGATTTATGCTCTTTTGCTTCATATAAATTAATCGCTTGTCCAATTGTAAATCCTTCATTAACTTTTTGAACGAGCCATTTTAAGATGTATACATGTTCTTCTGTATAAAGTCGATGGCCAGCATCATTTCGTACAGGACTAATAATATTATATCTTCTTTCCCATGCTCTTAAAGTACCTGGTAATATCCCTACAATGTTAGAAATTGCTTTAATATTGTATTTTCCTATTTGGGCCAATTTTCTTTCCTCCTGCATGTAAACAAAACCCTTATTTCATAACATCAAAATTTAAGACAGTTATTGTGTTTTGTTTTCGAATTCCTTTATTGTTATGTAGCTCCAAATATACCGTTTTCTGATTTCGTTTTACATTTGATTGACTTCTTTCAAACAGATAAACTTGAATACTTTTAAAATTACTAATATTACTATCCATTACTTCAGTATAGCTTGTTAAAATACACAAACTGTCTTCATAAAGCTCTTCAAGTGCAAACGAAAGTTGATCTCTATTTGTTTTCACATCATCTAAACCTATAATCGTAAATTTTGTACCATTTTCAGTCTCAAATGAAGCACTTGTATTTTCTAAAATTGTAACTTTACAATCTAGTAATAATGCATTTAAATCTCTATAATTGCCACGATAGTCCTGTTCATTCCACAAAAAGTAAACAGGAGCCATAGAAGCTAAATATTGTATGTTTACATCGTTATATTTTTTTGTTTGTTTTTTTGAATATCCACTTAAGAGAATGATTGTATTGTCATTGCAGATCCTTTCAATCTCACTCAACTTAGAACGAATATCACCTATATCTGGTATCCAAATAAATTGAATGGACTGTAATGAATCATCTAAATGCTCAATTTTAATTTTTTTATTGATAATTTCCAACTTACTTTTTCGATTTAATAGTAGAATTATCGCTAGTACTACTACTAATCCAATTAATACTAAAAATTTTATTTTAATTTCCCCCTTGTTTCATAAACCCATTAAGTAAATACCATGTTGCTCCCAATGACTATACCCCATTCATACAAAAGCGATTTATATCAGTTCTTTGCGTACAGTTCATAGTACTTTTTATTATTATACAAAAACTAGTAGAAATTGAAAAATTTTAAACCACAAAAAAACTTATGTACATTCGTATTGAATGTGCATAAGTTTTTAATTAGACAAAAAACAGTACCTTACTCATTCGTAACAGATACTATTCTAAGGCCGAGTTCTTCAAATTTACTTAAAATTTTATCTATATTTTTATTAGCTTCAATTTTTAAGACCATTCTTCTTAATAATTGATCTTTTGAATCAAACGTTACAAGTGAAATGACGTTGATTTTAAAATGATGAAGATAGTCAAGTAATCTCGCTAGTTGACCTTCCTGCTCCATACTTGTCATTGAAATCCTGATCCCTCGACAATCCTTTCCAAGTACTTCTTGAAAAATCTTGATAACGTCATATCTTATAACAAGTCCAACAAAATTTCTCTCATCATCAACTACCGCAATTGATGGATATTTTTTTAATGAGTGCATTGTATCTTCAAATGGCTCTTCCGCTTTTACACAATTTGTTTGATGTGTTGCTATTTCACCTATTTTTATATTTTTAATGTATTCTTCTTTTGACAATTCACTATAAAAGCATCTTCTAAAAATCTCAGCTTGTGAAATCATACCAACATACTTATTTCCTGATAATACAGGTACGCTATCAATCTGTTTTTCTAATAAAAGATTCAATGCACGATCTACAGTATCGTTTGATTGAACCGTAATAACTTGATGATTTTGAAGCATTCGATGTTTTGCTAACATTCTATAACACTCCCTTCACTCTATTTATAACATAGAAAGGGAGCATTCAATTTAAACGGATTTGTCTAGATTTTGAACTTCTCAAATCTTATTTATCCACATCGACATTTAATGGGATTTTTAATATTTGACCAGGTTTCACTTCAATACTTTGCAGATTATTTGCATCTTGAATAATTTCTTCACCATCTCGATTACCATAATATTTCATCGATATAGTAAATAATGTTTCCCCTCTTTTTACTTCATGATTTATTTCTTTTACCCCAACCGACCCATTTGAATCAGTTGCACTTGATGAAGATTGAGGCTTTACTTTATTTGTTACATCACTTTTTATCGAAGCATTTTTAGTGCTTTCATTTTTATTTTTATGGCTTTTAAATTTTTCAGTAGCTGCTAGTCTAACTTTTTCAAATTTATTTGAAGGAACGATTAAAATTCCTTTTGGAGTAAAA
>NZ_JBHJTJ010000022.1:0-79217 GCF_042267765.1 Gottfriedia sp. NPDC056225
TAAGATTATATAGTAAATAGAAATATAAAATAGAGTGATATATCCCCTAGTTTCAAGCATTAAGTATAGACTAATTCCAATTGGGAACATTAATAGATTTATAAATAAATCCCACTTAAATTCTCTATTAAATAATTTAGTGTCTATTTTATATAAATTAATTGTTACAAAATAAATAACGATTTGATTAATCCAAAATGATGCAATCGTGTATATGAAAACTGGAAAAATACAACTTACAATTTCATTCGTACCGGTAGGAGTAATTTTTCCTCCTGCTAAATTATAAAATAATGCACTTCCAATTGAACATAGTGCAAACATCATCGAATTTAGTGGCATACGATAAAGAGTTTTTTTAGTAATACTCAATCTAATATATAAAAAGGCATAAGCTAACTGACTTATTAATAGCTCTGCAAATAATCCATACGATAAAAAAACTAAAATCGAGATTCCGAAAATAAATGAGAAAGTAGCATCATTTATTTTTATCGGCATATTTGAAACAATTAAAAATAGAGCTATTATAATCAAAAAATTAGAACGATCGATGTGTTTAAGAGGGCTAACCATATAAGCATAAAAAAAAATGATAGGCATAATTACAATCCATGTAATCCATATAAACCTATTACTTTGCTTACTAAGCATGAATGATGGCCCTCCTTTACTAATCTAGACGTATTTTTTTATTAAATAACTTCTTACGACTGAGATAAAATATAACGATCCTGTTATTAGTAATATTTCGTTTCCTCGAGTTTTCTTTACATTCTCGTCTATTGCGGTCTGTAAATTGCATTCGTAATTTATATTTAAACTATTAGCATTAGCGATTAATTCGTCTCTATTCATCGCTCTAGGAAAATCAAAAGTTGTCATTACAATATTATTTGTCATTTCTCGTAATTCTTTTACCATTTCCTCAACATTTTTATCTTTTAAAGCTGAAAATAAAATTTTTATTTCCTTATCTTTAAAATGCTCATTCATCGTTTCCACTAAGCTTTTTATTCCTTCAACATTATGAGCACCATCAATATAAATAACAGGACTAGAAACTATTTTTTCAAATCTTCCGGCTTTTTGAGCTATTTTTAATCCATGTTTGATAGTACGTTCACTAATTTTCATTCCATAATGTTTTTGTAATAACTGAATCGCTGTAATAGCACATGAAGCATTCCTAATTTGGTGTTGACCAAGCATTGATAACTCGATATTTTCAATTGCATTGCTAAACCCTTCGTAACAAAATTGTTCATTTTGTTGATCCTTTATTGAGGAAGCAAAGAAATGTTTTCCATATTCGAAATAATCAGCTTCACTTGTTATCGCTTTATCACGGATAATTTTTAACGCTTCTTCTTTTAACTCTGCAGTAACAATCGGAATCCCTTTTTTAATAATTCCGGCTTTATGCTTGGTAATTTCTTCTATTGTTTCACCGAGAATTTGTTGATGATCGTGACCGATACTTGTAATGATACTAATTAAAGGGGTTACTACATTTGTACAATCCTCTAATCCACCTAAGCCTGCCTCAACAATAAAGATATCGTTTTCTTTTACCTTACCAAAAAAGTAAAATGCCATTGTAGTAATAATCTCAAATTCAGTTGGAGCACCACATGGCAATTGTTCAACTTCCTCAACTACAGGAATCATGCAATTTACTAAATGAATAAACTCATTTTCACTAATCATTTCTCCACAGAACATAATTTGTTCACGATAATCTAATATATATGGTGATGTAAAAGCTCCTACAGTATACCCTGCTTCTAATAATATACTTTGCAAAAATGTGATTGTGGAACCTTTCCCGTTTGTACCTGCTACATGAATTGCTTTTACGTTAAGATGCGGATTACCTAGTCGAACGAGCATTTCTTCCATTCGCTGTAACCCAGGTACAATTCCAAACTTTGTTCTGTTATTCATCCATTTCAGTGCTTCTTCATATGTACTAACCATCTTACCCCCACCTTTATAGTAAAAAACGACGAATCATTAAACTCAATTCGTCGTTTTATCTTTCTAATTTTTATAACAGCCCATTACACTGTTATTATTTGCTTAATTCTGCAATTCGAGCTCTTACAGATTCTTGTTTCTCAAGATAATCTTTTTCTTTACGACGCTCTTCTTCAATTACTGCTGCAGGAGCTTTCGCTACGAATCCTTGGTTACTTAATTTCTTTTGAACTCGTTCAACTTCACTAATCCATTTTTCTAATTCTTTTTCTAAACGTTTTTTCTCTTCATCTAGATTGATTAATCCTTCAAGAGGAAGATAGAGCTCAGCTCCACTAATAACCGCTGACATGCTTTTTTCTGGAGCTGTTAAATTAGTAGAAATTGTTAACTCTTCAGGATTACAGAAGCGTTCAATATAAGAACGATTTGCTTCTAATGCCGCTGCAATTGTTTCATCCTTAGCAGAAATCATTAGTTGAACTTTTTTGCTCATTGGCGTGTTTACTTCTGCACGGATGTTACGAACTGAACGAATTAGTTCAACTAATATTTTCATCGTTTCAGAAGCTTCTTTATTCGTTAATTCCTCTTTAACTGTCGGCCAAGCAGATACTGTAATAGATTCTCCTTGGTGAGGTAGAGATTGCCAAATTTCTTCTGTTACGAATGGCATAAATGGATGTAAAAGCTTCATCGTACTTTCTAACACATGTGCTAGAACTGAACGAGTCATATTTTTTGCATCTTCATTGTCACCGTATAAAGGAATTTTTGCCATTTCAATATACCAGTCACAAACATCATCCCAAATGAAGTTATAAAGTACACGGCCAACTTCACCAAATTCATAGCGATCGATTAAAGATGTCACACTTTCAATTGTTTCATTTAAGCGAGTTAAAATCCATTCATCAGCAACAGACTTTTCTTTCGTTAAATCAATATTTTCATATGTGAAGCCTTCCATATTCATCAATGCAAAACGAGAGGCATTCCAAATTTTGTTTACAAAGTTCCAAGTAGACTCAACTTTTTCAATACTGAAACGTAAATCTTGACCTGGAGAACTTCCTGTTGTTAAGAAATAACGTAATGAGTCTGCCCCGTATTTCTCGATAACATCCATTGGGTCAACACCATTACCAAGAGATTTACTCATCTTACGTCCTTGTTCGTCACGTACTAATCCATGAATTAATACATCGTTAAATGGGCGTTTACCAGTAAATTCAATCCCTTGGAAGATCATGCGTGAAACCCAGAAGAAAATAATATCATAACCTGTTACTAATACATTTGTTGGGAAGTAAGCTTGGAAATCCTTACTTTCTTCGTTTGGCCAACCTAATGTTGAGAATGGCCATAATGCTGAACTGAACCAAGTATCTAATACGTCATTATCTTGATTCCAATTTTCAAGATCAGCTGGTGGCTCTTGGTTTACATAAATTTCACCAGTTTCTTTATGGTACCAAGCTGGAATACGATGCCCCCACCATAATTGACGAGAGATACACCAGTCACGGATATTTTCCATCCAACGTAGGTAAGTTTTTTCAAAACGATCTGGTACAAATTTTACGCTGTCATCAGAGTTTTGTAATGCTACTGCAGCATCTGCTAGTGGTTGCATTTTAACGAACCATTGAGTTGATAAATAAGGCTCAACAACTGCGCCACTACGCTCACTATGACCTACAGAATGCATATGCTCTTCGATTTCAACAAGAACACCCATCTCTTGTAAATCTTTAACGATTTGTTTACGGCATTCAAAACGATCCATACCATTGTATTTTCCAGCTTTTTCATTCATCGTACCATCTTCATTCATTACAAGAATGCGGGGTAGGTCATGGCGGTTACCAACTTCAAAATCATTTGGATCATGTGCAGGCGTAATTTTTACTACCCCAGTACCAAATTCCATATCTACATAATCATCGGCGATAATTGGAATCTCTCTATTTACGATTGGTAGCATTACTGTTTTACCAATCATTGATTTGTAACGTTCATCTTCCGGATGTACAGCAATTGCAGTATCACCAAGCATTGTTTCAGGTCGAGTAGTTGCAATTTGAATTTTTCCTGAACCATCAGTTAATGGATATTGCATGTGATAGAATGCACCTTGAACATCCTTATAAATTACTTCGATATCTGATAACGCTGTTTTTGTCGCAGGATCCCAGTTGATGATGTATTCACCACGATAGATTAATCCTTTGTTATAAAGTTTAACGAATACTTCTTTTACCGCATCTGATAGACCCTCATCTAGTGTGAAGCGTTCGCGTGAGTAATCTAAGCCTAAACCAATTTTTTCCCATTGTGAACGAATGTGTGAAGCATATTCTTCTTTCCACTCCCAAGCTTTTTCTAGGAATTTTTCACGTCCTAAATCATATCTTGATAAGCCTTCTTCACGTAATTTGCCTTCAACTTTTGCTTGAGTAGCAATACCAGCATGGTCCATACCAGGTAAGTATAATACGTCATATCCTTGCATACGTTTTGTACGAGTTAAAATATCTTGTAAAGTTGTATCCCAAGCATGACCTAAGTGTAATTTTCCAGTTACGTTTGGTGGAGGAATTACGATTGTATATTTCGGCTTTTCCGATTCTACTTGTGCTTCAAAGAATTTCCCATCTAACCAAAATTGGTAACGATCTTTTTCAACTAAATTCGGATCATACTTTGTTGGTAATGATTTTTGTGTTGTTTCCATTCGGAATCATCTCCTCTAAAATTATTGAAAAATAAAAAAACTCCACTCATCCTTGAAAAGGACGAATGGAGTTGGATTCGCGGTACCACCTTTTTTTGTCAGTAAAAACTTGTGTTTCTCTGACACACTTAAAAAAGATAACGGATCATCCGGTAACTTCTAATCACAAAAAAGTTTTCGAAGCCACTGCTCAAGGGCGACATTCCAACTCTATTTTCTAGAAACCTCCCACCAAATGGTTTCCTCTCTGAAGAATTAGTTCGTTGTACTCTTCCCTATCATTGCATTTCATTATGAATATATGTAATAGTCTACAAAATTTCCTTAAGCTTAGTCAACAGTATTTCTAATTTCTTTCTAGAATATTCAGTAGTTGTCAATAAAGTACCTCATTTTTTAATACATAAAAAAAATACGAAAAATAATTGTAATGATTATTTAACATTCTGGTATACTAGTACTTATTTAATTATGCGATAATGATATAGTATGTAGATATAACTTTTTAGGGGGATATTCATGGGTTTATTTAAAAATACATTAGCTCGTGTACTCGGAATTGGAGGAACGAGAATAGATACAAAGCTTGAAAAAACAGAATATCAAGCTGGAGAAAGAGTAAAAGGTGAATTACACATAAAAGGTGGAAGAGTAAAGCAAGAACTAGATTCCGTCTTTTTACATGTAATGACTGAATATAAAGTTGAATCCAATGATAAAACAGTTAGTAAGAATGGTACTTTACAAAAATTTATCGTATCAGTTGATCGTATAATAAATGCAAATGAAGAAGTGACTATTCCTTTCTTTTTCACCTTATCTGAAAATACTCCAGTATCACTACACAAATCCCATATTTGGATTAAAACTCATTTAGAAATAGAAAAAGCTGTTGACCAATACGATGCAGATGGCGTTCAAGTTATCCCTTCAATTGGTTTAAAAACAGTAATCCAAGCACTTCAAGAAGAAGGATTTGTATTAAGAGATAGTGAAAACAAAAAGAAATACGGAAAGATCATTCAAGAGTTTGAATTTTATCCGATGAATGGCGAATTTCGTGGTAAATTAGAAGAGATTGAAGTTAATTATTTAAGTTTTGACAAAACAGTAGACTTAATTGTTCAACTTGATCAAAATCAAAAAGTAACTCAAGGCAAGTTTTCAAAGTTATTTGGATCTGATGAAAATAATGTTAGAATTTCTTTCTCAAAAGACCATATTACGGACAAGGATTTTGTACGCAAAAGTTTAGTAAACGCGATTAAACGTCATGTAAAATAAATAGCTTTAAAAAGAGGGTTTCCAAAAAAGTTGCATCACTTTTTTGGGAAACCCTCTTTTTTATCATAATTGGTAAGTTACTTCTTTCCTTGCCTCACAAATCTTCAATTGCCCTCGCTGCTTCTACATCTTCTTGTATTTTGGAAACAAAGTATTCAATATTTATCATATGCCAGTATGCACTTAATAAATCTCTTACATTATCTTTTTCAGTACTTCCATCAGAACGCTTCAAGTAACTATTAATTTTGGTAGAAAACTGAGTTGGATATGCCATATAACTTAAAAACAACAATCTTTCTTCTTCTCTTAAGGAAAAATTCTTTTCATACATTTTAAGCCAATTATTACGATCGGGCTGTTGAATAGGATACGTTTTAAATGAACCTTTATAGTAGTTTGTTAGATCCTGTATTGGTGTTGTTTCTTGTGCATTTTCTAGATTGATAAAAACCCCTTCTCCTCTTTTATTAACAAGATAATGTGAGATGGACAAGTTTCCATGGTTCATTACAACCCTAGTATTTTCAGTATCCTTCATTTTTTTAAACCACTCATCTAATTGACCTCTTGCGAATTGATGTGCACTTAATATTTTATGAAAGTACGTGCAGTAGCTTAGTTCGTAAGGTGACATATACCAATTTCCTTCAGCAGCTTCAATAAAATTTTCTAGCACATCTTTATCCTTGCTCCACCTTTTGGTTAATGTATCATAGTGTACTTGTAATTGATCTTTATCAACTTTTTTTTCCTTTTGTGTACTACCATGCATTTTGCCTAAAGAAGTAAACATTCTTTGAAAATGTAGATTTTCATCTGATCTTGCATCAACACTTTCGATCCAGGGCATGAGGTAGTAATGCTTTGTATTAAATTCAACAATATATTCTCCATTTTGGGTATGATAAATTGGTACAACACTTCGAAAGCCCTTATCTTGTAATGAACGAACATTTTCAATCAAATTATTCCGATAAACTCGATCTACATTTGCTTCTTTTAGCGCAAAGACACCTTGGTTTGTATAAACTTTTACTACTTTTCCAACCGTTTCAAAATAGTTTGGTACTATATGGTACTGTGCTAAAATGACGCTTATTTCATCTTTTGGTTTTGAATACAAGATGCGTCACTCTCACTTTCTAAATGCGTAAAAGCCTTGTATTAGTAGACAAGTATCTAACTAATACAAAGCTCTCACCATATTATTATTGTTTTATAGCAGCTACAGGGATATAAATAATTTGCCCTTCCGATAAGAATTCATCGTTCAAATTATTAACGCGATTTAACTGTTGGGTTTGTAAATTATATTTTTTAGCGACGGATTCGATTGTATCTCCATTTTGAGCTAAATATAATTTTAATTTAGAATAAGATTCTTCTCTTCCTTCACCAGTAAATAAGCTTGAAAGAAGATTATCACTTTTAACACTTCTTACTTCCTTCACTTCTTCTGCTTCAGCCTTTACCTCAACTTTAGGTAACTCTGGTGGTGGCGCAGCCTCTACTTGGGCTTGATAATATTCTGCGTAATAAGGAGGTGTTTGACGAACATCATTTGGATTTACGTAAGAATTTTCTTGATTTGCTTGAGGATATGGATTTTGATAGAATGGCTGCTGATTTTGATTATATGCAAATGGTGCTTGTTGGTATTGCTGGTTAACATATGGTTGATAACTTTGCTCCAACGTCCGTTTGTATTCTTCTTCATATTTTTCTATTTCTTTTTGCGCATTATTTTCATTATTGCTTTGGCTTTGCAAATTACTATAATCATTATTTAAGAAGTTAGGTTGACTATTTAAAGTATTATTTAAATAATTGTGCACATTAAAATCATTGTTTAAAAAGCTAGGTCGTTCATTATAGGCAGTATTTAATTGATTAGATTGCTGGATATTATTTTCACTTTGAACTGTTTGCTCATGATTTTGTTCGTTCATTAGGAAGTCAGGTTTAACATATTCAGTTTGCGGCTCGATTGCTTCTGCTGATATATTAAAGCCTCTAAATACTTCCTCATACTGTTCTTCCTCTTGAACTTCTTCTTGAGCTTGCATTTGAACTTCTTCTTCAAATTCTTCTTGATCTACTTGTTGTTCATTAGACTGAACTTGAATTTCAAAATCAGATTCTTCTTCTGCATAATAGTGTTCAGCATCATTTTCATTCTGTTCAATTCCACCTTCAGCTACTTCTTCGGGGCGGAAAACCTCTAAGTAAGTTGGCTGCCCTGGATATGTGCTGTCTTGTTCTTCTTGCTCCTCTTCCTCTTCAAGAGATTGAATCCAATCACTGCCATATAGATTATCTTGTTCATTCGTTTGTTGCTCAGCCACTGGTTCATTAAAGAACTGGAATTGTTCATTTTGTTCTCTTTCTTCTTGATGTTCATATGCTTCGTTACTTGCACGATAGCCATTGTCGTATGCTGCTTCGTTATTTGAGCGATATTCATTGTCATATGCTGCTTCATTATTTGAGCGATAGTCATTGCCGTATGCTTCGTTACCTGCACGATATTCATTGTCGTATGCATAGTTATTGTACTGTTCATAGGCTCTTTGTTCATGATAAGTATCTACTGCCCTATTATTATCATGTAGACCAGAAATACATAAATCAGCAGCAATTTGAATGCTACCTTTTTCTGCTAATTGATAATCAAAAGTCTCTACAGTAACACATAGATTCTCTAAATCAGTAATTCTTGTTAAAGGAATCGAAATATCTACAGGGAACTGATGATTTAATTCACAGCTTCCATCCTCAAGAACGATTACATTTTCAACTAATCTAGAAGGAGCTAATTCTCTTAATGAATAATAATCACCTTGATTCGCCAAATCAGGAGCGTAATTACCTTCTAAAGTTAAGACACCCTTCACTTGAACATATTCATCAAATTGCTGTATAGTAATGTCTGGATTTAACGAGAGTGATCTTACCTCTTTAACTTCCTGTCCTTTTTGGAACCAGACAGTTTCTTTCAATGAAAAGCGAATATTTGTTTGATTTTCTGAAGACACCTTAATGTCCTCCTCTCATCGTCCAATTTGGTCTATGACATTACATTTTTATGAAAGAAACGAAAAATTTATGAAGAAAAGATTGTTAATTTCTCTTAAGAATGGTTTTAAAATGTGTGGGACTAGAGAAATGAATGGGTTTAAGGAATAAGAAAACTTAAATGTAAAGTTTAAGAAATTTAGAAATAAAGAGTTAAAACAGTATATATTATTACGTTTTGTCACTTTACTTTCCAACTAAAAAAAGAATCGGTGCCCCTATAAAATAGGGACACCAATTCTTTTTATACTAATTGCGAAAATGCGTATTCTGCAGCCGCAATCGTTTTTTGAATATCTTCATCTGTATGTGATGTTGATAGGAATAATCCTTCAAATTGTGAAGGTGGTAAGAATACACCTTGTTCAGCCATTAGTTGATAGTACTTAGCAAACATTTCTAAGTTAGACGTTTTTGCTGCTTCGTAATTTTCAACTTTTTCGTTTGTGAAGAAGAATCCAACCATTGAACCTGCACGATTAATACAATGTGGAATATTGTACTTTTCAGCCGCAGCTTTATAACCAGCTTCTAACAAATCCGCTTTACGATTAAATTCTACATAGTCTTCTTCAGTTAACTGACTTAATGTTTCGTATCCTGCCGTCATTGCTAAAGGATTTCCTGAAAGTGTTCCCGCTTGGTAAATTGGGCCACTTGGGGCAATTTGATTCATGATTTCAGCCTTACCACCATATGCACCTACTGGTAGACCTCCACCAATAACTTTTCCTAGACAAGTTAGATCAGGTGTTACACCAAAATGACCTTGTGCACAATTGTATCCTACACGGAATCCAGTCATAACTTCATCAAAAATTAATAATGTACCATATTGAGTAGTAATTTCTCTTAAGCCTTCTAAGAAGCCTTCAACTGGTGGAACAACACCCATGTTTCCTGCAACAGGTTCAACAATAACTGCAGCTAGGTCATCTCCATATTGTTCAAAAGCATATCTTATACTTTCTAAATCGTTATAAGGTACCGTGATTGTATTAGCTGCAACGCCTTCTGGTACACCAGGGCTATCTGGTAATCCAAGTGTAGCAACACCAGATCCAGCTTTAATTAATAAAGAATCACCATGACCATGGTAGCATCCTTCAAATTTTAAAATTTTGTTTCGACCAGTAAAACCACGTGCAAGACGTAAAGCACTCATTGTAGCTTCTGTTCCTGAGTTTACCATTCGAACAACTTCAATCGAAGGTACTCTTTCAATCACAAGTTTAGCTAATTCTGTTTCTTTTAAAGTTGGTGCTCCAAAGCTAGTACCAGTTTCAGCAGTACGCTTTAAACCTTCTACAACTCGCTCATTTGAGTGACCTAAAATAAGTGGTCCCCATGATAACACATAATCAATATATTCATTACCGTCAATATCATAAATTTTTGAGCCTTTTCCATGGCTCATAAAAATAGGTGACATATTAACACTTTTAAATGCACGTACTGGACTGTTTACTCCACCAGGAAGTACTTGTTTCGCTTCTTCAAAAGCTTCAATAGACTTATTATATGATCTCATAAATTCTTACTTCCCTTCTGATAACCATCTGCAAGCATCTTTAGCATGGTAAGTCATAATCATATCCGCACCAGCGCGCTTCATACTGATTAATTTTTCCATTACAACTTTTTCTTCCTCGATCCAACCATTTATTGCAGCAGCTTTAACCATTGCATATTCTCCGCTAACATTATATGCAACGATTGGTTGGTGATAGTTATTTCGGATGTCACGAATGATGTCCAAATATGAAAGAGCTGGTTTAATAATTAAGAAATCTGCGCCTTCAACTGTATCTGATTCTGCTTCACGGAATGCTTCTAAACGATTTGCAGGATCCATTTGATAAGCTTTACGATCCCCTTGTCCCGGAGCACTTTGAGCTGCTTCACGGAAAGGGCCATAGAATCCAGAAGCGTATTTCACTGCATAAGACATAATAGGAATATTATCAAATCCAGCTTCATCTAATGCATGACGAATTGTAGCTACGAATCCATCCATCATGTTTGAAGGAGCGATAATATCTGCACCAGCTTGTGCTTGACTTACCGCTGTTTTTGCTAATAGTATTAACGATTCATCATTATTAACATACCCATCTTCTAATACTCCACAATGTCCATGGTCTGTATACTCACATAAACATGTATCTGCAATAACAATCATTTCAGGATATTGTTCTTTTGTTTGAGAAATTGCTCTTTGGACGATACCAGTTGCACAGTAAGCTTCTGAACCTACTGCGTCTTTTACATCAGGAATTCCAAAGAAAATAACAGATTTTATACCTAATGATACAATTTCATCCATTTCTTTTCTTAATTCATCTAAAGAAAATTGAAATACACCTGGCATTGAACTTATAGGATTTTTTACGCCTTGTCCTTCAACAACAAAAAGTGGGTAAATAAAATCTTCTTTATGCAAATGATTTTCTCTAACCATTGAGCGTAATGCTGGTGTACTTCTTAAGCGACGGTGACGATCAAACGGAATTGAATAAGTCATTTTTTTCTCCTTCTTTTCTATAGGACGATATTATTTTTAAATATCATCAGCTATTTTTTTTAATAAAGATTCAATTGTATATTTATCAGGAACAATCATATTATTAAACCCTTTTTCCTTAGCTTTTTGTGCAGTGACCTCACCAATACAAGCAATTTTAATATTCTTTAAATCTTCCATACAAATGATATTTTCAATTAAAAAACAAAACTGCTCTACACTAAAAGGATTCAAAAAAGTAATCACATCTAGCTTTTCATTCTTTAGTAACTTAATTAGATCATCTTTTATCGTTACATTGGCAATCGTTTCATAAACAGTTAGTAAGTTAACTAGATTGCCATTTTTTTCAAGTATGTTTGGTACATTATCACTCGCTAAAGAACCTCGTATAAATAAAAATTTTGTTCCTTTTTCTACTATGTAACTTAACTCAGAAGCAAATGTTTTGCCAGTAAATTGACTCGGAAGAAAATTCACTTCAAGTCCTTCTTCATTTAATCGACTTTTAGTTTTCTCTCCAACAGCACCAATTTTTTTTTGATTAATTTTTACTTTCAATTCATATGTAATATATTGCACAAAGTAATTTACAGAATTAACACTAGTAAATAAGATCCAATCTGTTTCATCAATTAACTTTTCTAATTCATTGATTGAAATATTACTTTTAACAATTTTTTGAAGTGGAAGATTAATAGGACATCCACCAAGCTGATGAATCAAATGATTAAATTCATCAGCTTGATGCTCTGCCCTTGTCACTAAAATGTTTATTCCATTTAAGGAATTATTCATCCGCTGCCTCTTTTACAGAATCAATAATATCCTTTGCTCCACGTTCAGTTAATAGTTTTGCAGCTTTTTCACCAATTTCTGTTGGATCAGTACCTTTAACTGTCTCTTTTAAAATGATTGACCCATCTGGTTTTGCTACTAAAGCTGTTAACGAGATTTCATTATGTTCGTTGATTGTTGCAAATCCTGCTATCGGAACTTGGCAACCACCTTCCATTTTATGAAGAAATACACGTTCAGCTTCTACTGTTGTATATGTTAAATCATCATTTAGTCTATTTAATAGTTCACGGATTTCGGCATCATTTTCACGACATTCGATCGAAAGAGAACCTTGACCTACTGCTGGCACACAAACTGTTTCATCGATATACTCTGTAATGCTTTCTTCAGCCCATCCCATTCTTTTTAAGCCAGCCGCTGCTAAAATAATCGCGTCGTATTCATTGTCTTTAAGCTTTTGAATACGCGTATCGATATTTCCACGAATCCATTTAATTTGTATATCCGGACGAACTGCCTTAATTTGAGCACTTCTTCTTAAACTACTTGTCCCAACGATTGCTCCTTCTTCTAGCTCCATTAATCCTTTTCCACTATTTGAAAGTAAAGCATCTCGAGGATCAACTCGCTTAGGAGTACAGCCTATCATTAAACCTTCTGGTAAAATTGCAGGCATATCCTTCATACTATGTACAGCTAAATCAATTTCATTCGTAAGCATTGCATGCTCGATTTCTTTTACGAACAAACCTTTCCCGCCAACTTTTGAAAGAGTTACATCAAGTATTACATCACCTTTTGTAACAATTTCTTTTAACTCAAATTCATAATCAGGTGCAACTTCCTTAAGCTTCTCAACAAACCATTTCGTTTGTGTTAATGCTAGTTTACTTCTTCTTGTACCTACTACTATTTTTCGCATAGTTTACAGCTCCTTACGTACTCCATAAATGAAACGTTGAATATAGATTTGAAACAACATAATTTCCGAACAATACTAAAAAGCAACAGATGTTAAATATGCAAAGAGATTTGCCATAGAAACGGTTGCTTACTTTTAAATACATAAATGTGCTATACATGATTAAAACGAAAACTGAGCCTATTACTTTCATATCATACCAAACAAATGTGTGCAATCGAATACTTGCCCCTAATATAAGGGAAGTTAGCATAAGAGGGACACCAAATAAGTTAAATGTAATAAACATTTTTTCCAACTTACCTAAACTCCCCAATTTCTTTAAATGCGTTGACCATTTCTTCTTTTTTAATAAAACGTATTGAAAAATGTACATTCCTGAAAAAATAAAGGACAGTGTAAAAGCACCGTACGCTAAAAAAGCTAGCCCAATATGGGTATATAATAATTCCGATTTTAAGTGTTCGACTGATGTAGCCGTTTTCCCAGCCTTTGGAATTAAAATTGATAATGAAAATACTAAAAATGAAACAACATTTGTAAAGAAAACTAAATACTCTAGTTTTACTAACCAATTAATAATCATTGATAATGAAATAATGATCCATACATAAATGTATAGCCCTTCTCTAGAAGTGATAAAGGAATATAAACTATAATGGCTAATCGTATAAATCATTAAAATTGTAGAAAACACCCAAACAATTGCAAGCAAATAAAATGCCACTTTACTTGCCATTCTGTTTGAATCTATAAAATCTATAAAAGAAAAAACGATACTCCATGCAAACAATAAGATTAATAAGTGGTAAATAAAACTACTTTCCAAAAGCGCCATTATCTAAACCTCATAAATACCCTAAGCTTTGTTTTAAAGAAATCGTCTCTTTTTCTTGTTTAGTTTGCATGTATTTTTCATCATTAGCTTCTTCTAATATTTCATCTAAATTAAATATTTCTTTAAAAAGTGAAATTTGTGCTTCTGAGTGTTTAGATGTACCCATTTCTTTTGCTTTCATAATTGGATCACGTAAAAGTTGATTCACAATACTCTTCGTGTGCTTTTGGATAATTTTTAAGTCTCGATCAGATAAATGAGGTAATTTTCGTTCAAGACTGCACATAGTATCTGCCTGAATATCCAATGCTTTTTCACGTAAAGCAGAGATAACTGGAACTACACCTAACATTGATAACCAACATTGGAAATTATCAATTTCTTCATTGATTGCCTTTTTAACTTCTACTGCCTCTCGCTCACGTTCGGCTAAATTCTCTGCAACAATCCCTTGAAGATCATCGATATCGTATAAAAACGCACTATCAATATTATGAATTGATGGCTCAATATCTCTTGGTACTGCGATATCTACTAAGAATAATGGTTTACCTTTTCTTGCTTTTTCAATACGGTGTATCATTTTCTCGGTAATCACATATTCTTTTGAGCCAGTTGAACTAATAACGATATCTGCTTCTTTTAAGGAGTTTTCTAGTGATTCTAATCCTTTTCCGATTCCATTAAATTGATCAGCAAGCTTAATCGCATTCTCAACAGTTCGATTAATTACAGTAACTTTCCCTACACCTTGAGAATATAAGTTTTGCAAAGCTAAGTTACTCATTTTCCCTGCGCCAACGATTAGCACGTTACAGCCTTTTAAATTACTAAAAATCTTTTTAGAAAGTTCAACAGCAGCATAACTTACAGAAACTGCATTTTCACCGATACCAGTTTCAGAATGAACTTTTTTTGCAAATGTAATTGCTTGTTTAAATAGCTGATTAAAAATAGTACCAATTACATTATTCTCTTGAGCAAGTAAATAACTATCTTTTACTTGTCCAAGAATTTGAGTTTCACCAATTACCATTGAATCTAAGCCACAAACTACGTTAAATAGATGGCTAATTGCATCATTTCCAGTTCTAATGATTAAATATGGTGATAATTCCTCATCTTTTAATCCAAATCGTTGTAATAGAAAACGTTTCATATAATATTGACCGGTATGAATTTGGTCAACAACTGCATAAATCTCTGTACGATTACAAGTAGAAACAATAATGTTTTCCAAAATGCTCTTTTCATTTTTTAATGAGTCCATTGCATCTTGAAGTTCATTTGGAGAAAACGCTACCCTTTCCCGCACTTCAACCGGGGCAGTCTTATAATTTATCCCTATTGTAATGATGTGCATCCCTAAAGCCCCCCTAAAAAAAACTTGTACAAACGATGTTTTATATCTATATTTACTTAGCAAAATATCATAACTATGTTCCACTTCAATATGCTATCATAAATGTAATAATTTGTAGAATTTTTAATCCGAATTATAATATGAACTATATCCAAAGTTTATTATACAATAATTTTTAAATAAAAGTGATTACAAATAATGTTAAACGGGAGTTGCTATGAAAAAAAATCGATTATTTATTGGAATCCTATTAATTGGCTTTGGCATTTATTATCTTATTTCAAAATGGAAAGTCCCTGCTCTACATTTTTTTACTTATTGGACTACACCGATCGTCATAACAGGTATTGCACTTCTAGTTCAAGCCTTTAAAGGACGTGAATTCCAATATGTATTCCCAGGGGTTGTAGTTCTTGGTTTTGGAATTCATTTTTATGCAATTGAACATTTTCAAAGTTGGCCTAACCATTGGTCCATTCTTACACTCATCATCTCGTTAGGTATGTTATTGCAATCCCAAAAAGGCAAAGGTGACCTATTACCTGGTTTACTATTATTTATTATGTCTTTATTTTTCCTTTTTAATGATAAGCTTTCATCAATGCTTAGTTCAATTCAGTCACAAGTTTCTTATTTTCAACAATACTGGCCAATTTTTATTGCAGTAGTCGGATTATATCTTTTATTCTCTAAAAAATAAGATGCTAAGAGTGTCCTTGTTATACTTCCTTACGTTTTGGAGAAAATTTTTATTTTTTAATTATATTTCCATATTAATTTTATCTATTCTAATTGTTTCATTCGGTTCAATAACTATACATATTACTAAAAAAATTTATCATCTTTTTTACATAATAAAAAAAATGCTGGTGGCAATTTAGCCACCAGCATTTTTTATTTACACGCACGCTCTATTGCAGACCATGCTTTTTCTTTACCAAGACCAATTTCAGATGAGAATAAAATTAATTCATCCCCTTCTTCAATCTGTAACGTTTCACGTACAACTTTCGCATGTTTCTCCCATTTACCCTTAGGGATTTTATCTGCTTTTGTTGCTACAACAATTACTGGAATACCGTAATGCTTTAAGAAATTATACATCATTACATCATCTTGGGTTGGTGAATGACGTAAATCTACTAATAAAATTACAGCTCTTAATTGTTCACGAGTTGTAATATATGTTTCAATCATTTTGCCCCATGCTTCTCGTTCCTTTTTAGAAACTTTAGCATAACCATAACCTGGAACGTCAACGTAAAAAAGCTGTTCATTAATTAAGAAGAAATTTAATGTTTGCGTTTTTCCTGGCTTTGATGATGTACGAGCTAATGCTTTACGATTTAACATTTTATTTATAAACGAAGATTTCCCAACATTTGAACGACCTGCTAAAGCGATTTCGGGAAATTGAGTATCTGGATATTGATTTGGTCGGACTGCACTAATGACAATATCCGCTGTTGTTACTTTCATTTTTTCACTCCTACTATTGCATGTGCCAGCACTTCATCTAAATGGGAAACAGGTATAACTGTTAAACCTTCTTTCACCATTGGCGGCACATCTTCTAAATCTTTTTCATTTTCTTTTGGTATGATTACTGTCGTTAACCCTGCACGATGCGCACTAAGCATTTTTTCTTTTAATCCACCGATTGGTAATACGCGACCACGTAATGTGATTTCTCCCGTCATCCCTACTTCTTTTCGGATTGGTTTATTTGTTAATGCTGAAATCAATGCAGTTGCCATCGTAATACCTGCTGAAGGACCGTCTTTTGGTACAGCACCTTCTGGAACATGGATATGGATATCATATTTCTCATGGAAATTTTGTTCAATATTTAGTTCTTCAGCTTTAGAGCGAATATAACTAAACGCAGCCTGTGCTGACTCTTTCATTACATCCCCTAGCTTACCAGTTAAGGTTAGCTTACCCTTTCCAGGATATAGTGATACTTCAATAGAAAGTGTGTCTCCACCAAATGCAGTATACGCTAAACCTGTAGCTACACCGATTTGATCTTCACTTTCCATTTGACCGTATGAGAATGTTTTCTTACCTAAGAATTCTTCAATATTCTTGTCAGTAAAAATTATTTTTTGTCTTTCATTTGAAACAATCAATTTAGCAGCTTTTCTACATAATGTTGCAAGAACTCGTTCTAAAGACCTTACTCCTGCTTCACGCGTATAATGGCGAATAATTGAGCTCAATGCACTTTCGCGAATTTGAACAGTTGATTTATTTAGGCCATGCTCAGCTAATTTTTTAGGGAATAAGTGCTTTTTAGCAATATTAACTTTTTCAAGCTCAGTATATCCAGATAAAGTAATAATTTCCATTCGATCTCTTAATGGCCCTGGAATAGTTGATAAATCATTTGCAGTTGCCACAAATAAAACTTGAGACAAATCAAATGGCTCTTCAATATAGTGATCACTAAAAGTATTATTTTGTTCTGGGTCAAGTACTTCTAGCATCGCTGAAGATGGATCACCTCTAAAGTCACTAGACATTTTATCAATTTCATCAAGTAGGAATACAGGATTTTTTGTCCCAGCTTTCTTCATCCCTTGAATAATTCGACCGGGCATTGCCCCGATATACGTTCTTCTATGTCCTCTTACTTCTGATTCATCTCTAACGCCACCAAGTGAAACGCGTACAAAATTTCTAGACAATGCGTTTGCAATTGATTTAGCTAAAGAAGTTTTACCAACCCCTGGAGGTCCAGCTAAACATAAAATTGGGCCACGTAATGAATTTGTAAGTTGTTGTACAGCTAAATACTCCAATATTCGCTCTTTAACTTTATCAAGACCTTCGTGCTCGTTATTTAGTATCTTTTCTGAACGATGGATATCTAGTGTGTCCTCTGTTTGTTTAGACCATGGTATAGCTACCATCCATTCTAAATATGTACGAACTACTCCTGCTTCTGCAGCATTTGGAGGTAATTTTTCATATCTAGCTAATTCTTTTAAGACAACTTCTTTTGTTTCTTCAGGCATATTTGCTTCTTCAATTTTCGTTAAAAACTTATCAACTTCTTCTGTTTTACCTTCACGATCACCTAGTTCACGTTGAATAACTTTTAATTGCTCTCTTAAAAAATATTCTTTTTGTGTTTTATCAATATTTTTCTTTACTTGAAGCCCAATTTTCTCTTCAAGCTTTAATAATTCCTTTTCATCCTGAAGGAAATTTAAGATAATATGTATTCTTTCGGTAACGTCAATTGTAGCTAATATTTTTTGTTTTTCTTCTTCTCTTAATGGAATTGAATCAATCATTGCATCCGCAAGATTACCCGGGCGTTCTTGTTTCACAATAGAAGCGATTGTCTCAGGCAAAATTCGCTTAGATAATTTGCTATATTGTTTAAAATGCTGCAATAAAGTTCTCATTAAAGCACGTAACTCTTTAGATTCATCTTCTACATCTGGGTATTCTTCTACCTTCGCAGTTAAGAAATCATTTTGATCAATAATTGTTTTAATCTTTCCTCTGTGTAATCCTTCGACTGTAATTCGAACCGTGCCATTTGGAAGCGTAATTTTTTGCGTTAATTTAGCTAGTGTTCCAAATTGGTACAATTCGTCGATCTTTGGATTTTCAGTATCTGCATCTATTTGAGTAACAACAAAAATTAAATGATCTAACTCATCAGCTTCTTGTATTGCTTTAATCGACTTCATTCTTCCTACATCTAGATGTGCAATAGTGGCAGGAAATACACTAATTCCTCTTAAAGGTAGGAGGGGTACAACTTTTTCTTTTGTAACATTCATTTACGTTACACCTCCAAGTTTTTCATTCTATCTAGTTATTTTACCTTAACACTCATATCATTTACAATGATATGCATTAAAAGAAATGTGGAAAAGAAATAAACAATCAATATCGGCCTAGGAACACAACCTATTAATATGATTTCATAACGATTATCTTCTCTTAACTAAAAAAACGAGTGAAAACCAAATAAAAAGTGCTCGCACCACTTCATTGATAAAAAGAATGCAAAAAGAGTTTGTATTCTTTATTTATTCAAAATGAAATGATTCGAACACTTATTTTTATCTACATAGATTGCGATTGATTCTCTTCAAACAATGTTAATTGCTGGAAGTCATTTTTAGTTTGAGTTGGTATATCAAATTTCCAGTTATCTTTAAAGACCTCATGAAGAACTTTTTCGATGCGATCAACAGCTAAAATTTCTACATCTTTAAATTGATGTAATGAAGCTTGATCGTTCTCTTTAGGAACAATAATTTTTGTAGCTCCTGCTTTAATAGCCGCCTTAACTTTTTCTGGAACGCCACCAACAGGTTTCACATCACCTTGTATACTCATTTCTCCAGTCAAAGCAATCGTATTTAATACTGGAACATTATTAACTGCTGAAAATATGCCGACTACCATCGCAATCCCTGCAGATGGTCCATCAATTAGAGCACCACTTGGAAAATTGATGTGAATTGTATAATCATCGATCGGTACACCAATTTTACGTAAGATTGTTGTAACATTTTCTAAAGAGCCTTTTGCCATACTTTTTCTACGAATTGATTTAGATTGATTACCTAAGCTTTCTTCTTCAACAATTCCAGTTATCGTAATTGAGCCTTTACCAATTTCTTTTGCCTTCATTGCACTTACTTCTATTGGTAATAAAGCACCAATATTTGCTCCATAAACCGCTAAACCGTTTACTAAACCAACTGTTGGAGCTTCCGGAATTTTGTTTACTAATCTAGGTGATAATCTACTTACAGAAACTACCCACTGAATATCATCCTCTATTAATTCTTTTCTTCCAGAAGTTAAAACCATTCCACCTGCTAATTGGATTAGATTAATAGCTTCTCGACCATTTTTAGCATATGTACCAACTAATTCTAGAGCTTTTTCTGAAATACTTATTTCAATTTTTTCTGCTGAGCGTTTAGCAACAGCTTGAATTTCATCCTGTTCTAACTCTCTGAAAAATATTTCTAAACAACGTGAACGTATTGCTGGAGGTATTTCATCAGGTGATCTTGTAGTAGCACCAACTAATCTGAAATCCGCCGGTAAACCATGTTTAAAAATTTCATGAATATGTGCTGGAATCGAAGGATTTTCTTCTTGATAGTAAGCACTTTCAAATTTAACTTTACGGTCTTCAAGAACTTTTAGCATTTTATTCATTTGAATTGGATGAAGCTCCCCAATCTCATCTATAAATAAAATACCTCCATGTGCATCCGTTACAGCACCTTTTTTAGGCTGCGGAACTCCTGCTTGACCCATTGCACCTGCACCTTGATAAATCGGATCATGTACTGAACCAATTAAAGGATCAGCAATCCCTCTTTCATCAAAACGAGCTGTTGTTGCGTCTAATTCTATAAAGACTGCATCTGGTTTAAATGGAGTATTCGGACTCTTTTTAGCTTCCTCTAATACAAGTCTAGCTGCTGCCGTTTTCCCTATACCAGGTGGTCCATAAATGATTACATGTTGAGGATTTGCACTGCATAATGAAGCTTTTAAAGCCTTAATTCCATCCTCTTGGCCAACAATATCATCAAAAGAACTCGGTCTAACTCTTTCTGCTAATGGTACAGTTAAAGATATTGATTTTAACTTACGTAATTGTTCCATTTCTTTTTTTGATTCTCTGTCGATTGAAACTTTTGTTGTCCGTTGACCTTTTAATAAATGAATAAAATACAATGCAACGATTGTACCTAATGCAAGTTGAGCTAATAATATAATTGTTGTAAAACTCATTTTTTACCCCTCCACTGAAGTAGAAATTACTTTTAGTATCGCCCGTGAAATGGAAGGATAAACCATAATTTAAAATTAACTTATCTTTAGTCTAATCTTTTTAAAGACACTACAACGCGAAAGGTTACTCAATACTCTTTAGGAGAGTCAATATTTTTTTACATAACTCCAAAATAAAAAACCAAATGCAAAAGTGCATTTGGCTTTTTCATTTACGCTAATTTATTTTTCTTTTCTTTATTTTTTAAATCTAACTCTGTTCCATCTTCTAATACAAGCTTTGGAGCTGCACCAGATTTAACAGTTTCTGCAGAGATAATACATTTTTGAATATCTTCACGAGAAGGTAATTCAAACATAATATCTAACATAATACCTTCAATAATAGAACGTAGTCCACGAGCCCCAGTTTTACGCTCAATTGCCTTTTTAGCAATTTCAGTAAGAGCGTTTTCCTCAAACTCAAGATCAACTTGGTCTAGTTCTAGTAATTTTTGGTATTGCTTAATTAAAGCATTTTTTGGTTTCGTTAAAATTTCAACCAATGATGCTTCATCAAGTTGCTCTAAATTAGCTAAAACTGGTAAACGACCAATAAATTCAGGGATTAACCCAAAACGTAATAAGTCTTCTGGTAATACGTGGTTTAAGATTTCTTTTGAGCTTAAATCGCTCTTTTCAGAATCGCCACTAAAACCAATTACCTTTTTACCTAAACGACGTTTGATGATCTGTTCAATTCCATCAAATGCTCCACCACAAATAAATAAGATATTTGTTGTGTCAATTTGAATGAATTCTTGATGTGGATGCTTACGACCACCTTGTGGAGGTACGCTTGCAACAGTTCCTTCAAGAATTTTTAAAAGTGCTTGCTGAACACCTTCACCTGACACGTCACGTGTAATTGAAGGATTTTCAGACTTACGTGCAACTTTATCAATTTCATCGATATAAATAATACCTTTTTCAGCTCGTTCAACATCATAATCAGCTGCTTGGATTAATTTAAGGAGAATGTTTTCAACATCTTCCCCAACATATCCCGCTTCTGTTAATGAAGTTGCATCAGCAATCGCAAATGGTACATTTAAAATACGCGCTAAAGTTTGAGCTAATAATGTTTTACCACTACCAGTTGGCCCAATCATCGCAATATTACTTTTTGATAGTTCAACCTCATCGATTTTGCTGTTTGAATTAATACGTTTGTAATGATTGTACACAGCTACAGATAACGCTTTTTTGGCATTGTCCTGGCCGATTACGTATTCATCAAGAATTTCACAAATTTCTTTCGGTTTTGGAACATCTTTAAACTCTACTTCTTCTTCTTTTGCTAATTCTTCTTGAACAATTTCAGTACAAAGCTCAATACACTCGTCACAAATATAAACACCAGGTCCAGCAACTAATTTTCTAACCTGAGACTGTGACTTTCCACAGAACGAACATTTTAGCTGTCCTTTTTCTTCATTAAACTTGAACATATGTTCACTCCCTCTAAAATTTCTAAAACCACTCAATATGTATGTAATCCAAAAAATATGTATCTTGTAGCTATATGATAGCACACAAAATAAACAATGCAATTATTTACTGCTCTAAAATTATTTAAATTTTTAGAATATATATATTCTAATGTAAAGTAGATAATCCTTCTTTTAAAGAATTATTTTTAGTATAGCCACAAAAAATTTTAAAAATCTGTATAACAGATTCTAACATATGTATATGTGTATTTTAAAGGAAACAGTTCATATTACCAAATATTTCATTTTATTTAAAAACAAGGCACGAAAAATTTCGCGCCTTGTTTGAATCATTATATATTTATATAACGCTTATTTTTTTCTGCTATCTACTAATAACTCAACAGCTTTACGGATTTGGATATCATCACGTACTGCGTCAGTTCCACCAAGCATAGTTACTAATTGCTCAGAAGGAATGTTGTACATTGCAGATAAACGAGCTAATTCTTCGTTCATTTCTTCTTCAGTTGCATCAATTTTTTCAGCTTCGATGATTGCATCGATTGTTAAGTCGATTCTTACACGAGCTTCAGCATCTTGACGCATTTGAGTGCGAAGATCTTCTTCTTTAGTACCAGTGAATTGGTAGTAAAGCTCTAAGTTTAATCCTTGTCCAGAAATGCGTTGTTCAAAATCTTTAACCATACGGTCAACTTGGCTTTCGAACATTACTTCTGGGATTTCAACTTCAGCATTTTCAGCCGCTTTTTGAACTAAAGCATCACGTAAGCTACCTTCAGCTTGAGCTTTTTTAGACTCTTCTAAGTCAGCTTTGATTTTAGCTTTAAGAGCTTCTAAAGTTTCAACTTCATCGTTTACGTCTTTAGCAAACTCATCATTTAACTCAGGAAGTTCTTTCGCTTTAATTTCATGAACAGTTACTTTGAAAGTAGCAGATTTTCCTGCTAACTCAGCACTGTGGTATTCTTCTGGGAATGTTACATTAACATCAGTTTCTACACCTGATTTTGCGCCGATTAAAGCTTCTTCAAATCCAGGAATGAAAGAACCAGAACCGATTTCTAGTGGATAGTTTTCACCTTTACCACCTTCGAAAGCTACGCCATCAACGAAACCTTCGAAATCAATTACAGCTGTATTGCCGTTTTCAACAGTACCATCTTCTTTAACTACTAGCTCAGCTTGTTTCTCTTGTAATGCAGTTAATTCAGCTTGAACGTCTTCTTCAGATACAGTTGCATCCATTTCTTCAACTTCTAAGCCTTTGTATTCGCCTAATTTTACTTCAGGTTTTACAGTAACTTTTGCTTTGAAGATTAAAGTTTTACCTTTTTCCATTTGCTCAACGTCAACTTCTGGACGGTCAACTGGCTCAATACCAACTTCTTCAATAGCTTTGCTGTAAGCTTCTGGTAAGATTACATCTAAAGCATCATTGTAAAGTGCTTCAACACCAAATTTTTGTTCGAACATTGGACGTGGTAATTTCCCTTTACGGAATCCAGGTACGTTCATTGTTTTTACAACTTTTTTGAAAGCTGCATCTAAACCTTTATCTACTTCAGAAGCTTCAACTTCTACAGTTAATAGACCAACGTTAGCTTCTAATTTTTCCCATTTAGCAGTCATTGTTAGTTCCCTCCAAAATTATCTAAAAATATATATGTGTTTACGTATTTTCGTACTATACATGCCTGTCCGATTTCCCAAGATCATGCAGGTATAATTAAGTAAATAGTCGCTACAACCATTCTATTATAACACATTACTTTTTTGTTTCAATATTTCCTATTTTGATATTTCAAATCTAAAGCAAAAATATTAGGATTTTTTAATCTCAGTCTTAAGATCAATGGTTACTGTATCATCGAAAATACTACAACTCATAGTCAAAGACCTATTTAAGCTTTAACTAATTCGTTATGTTAAAATATCCTTCGTCTTCGAATCGCTTTACTAAAGCAATTGCACTTTGTACCGGAAAGTATTCTACATTAAACAAGTCTTTGATTTCTTCGTCTTCTACATCGTAATCAAAAAATTGTTGAACAATGCAATAAAAACACGCTGCCCATGTGTTTACTTCTGCTGGCATTGGTACGAAAGGAAAGTAGATCGTCATAAAATGTCGAAAGTGTTGTTTTGCAAATTCAAATGCTGAAGGGTTTTCGCTTTCTAATATATCACTTAATTTTTTTAAAATTGCATCTACAAAAGAGTTGTGTTCATCTACTGAAATTGTTACATTCCAAGTCATTCGCTGATTTACTTTGTTGATTTCAAAGTCTTTTTCAATGGATTGTTCTTGTAATATAAATAAAATAAAACTTTGAATTAAAGGGTTAGCTTTAGAGCTTTTTAAAATATCACCAATTTGATTTAAAACAAGCGTACAATCCGTTGCTCGTAATTCATTAATTAGTTCCAGTTGTTTATTAATCGGCTCTGAATTTTCGACTAAATTATGTAAATCAAGCGTTTGGATCTTTCCGCCTTCACGATCTGAAATTACTTTTTTAGACAATGTTAGCATCGCTTGAAATTTATCCATTTGATTTTCATCAATACGATTTTGAGTAAGCAGTCTTTTTATACTTTTTTGTAATTCTTCGTATTCTTTTATTTGAAACAAAATACTTATGTATATTTCAATCGCTTCATCACTTTCAAATGGACCGAAAACTAATTCCTCGCATCTTTCTCTAGCTTCCTTAGCCCGATTACCTTCTAATAAACATGCAACTGCAGCTAGTTCTGTTTGTGAATTATGATCATTCATTTCCTTTAGTTGATCACATAACTTTAGCGCTTTAATAAAATCTTTTTCTTCTAACGCTTTCTTGCCTAGATTTATTATCCGATCCTTAAGTTTAGGAAAAAAGACAATATTGTCTTCCATGCTACTCTCCCCCTAACATTTGTTATTCTCTGCACAATCTAGTTATGAAAAAGTGTATCATGAATTAATTTTATTTAAAATATGAAAGATACTTATATTAACAGTATATTTAAATTCTTTAATCAATCCATTTTCTGACTGAATCTATTTTACCCACATATTAATGTCCTAATGGCTTTTGACCAAATCGTTTCCACAAATTTGGAAACTTACTTTTTAATTCGTCATTCGACTTCCAATCCATTGTTAATTGTTGTTCTGGGTAATGATAACCATTGCTTTCTATTAGTGAATTAAACTCATTCCACAATTGATCATCCCAATCCTCATCACCTTTACGCTTTATCGTAAATGCTTGTAATGCCAAATCTAGCATCTCCTCTAATTCTGGAGTAAGTCCCTCTTCTTCATAAATTGGGAAGATATATTCAGCTAAATAATCAGGTTCATTTAATGTTTTCTTATATACTTGTTCACCCTGACCAATTAACCAAGCTCTAAATTGAGCAAATGAATCTTCAGAACAACCTCCCATAATAATCCATGCAGCTCCTAGTAACTTTGAATTATACGCATTAGAAAACGCGGTTTCAAACTGAATTTCAAAACCAGCTATTTCCTCATCTGACTGTTTTGCTAAATGACTTATTACCCACTCATAAGGTTCTTCAACAATATGCATTTTTGAAATTAAACCCCAAAACTCTTTTTCGTTCATTTATATCACTCCACACTTTATTTATTTTAGAATATCATATCTAAATACTATTAGAGTCTATTTACAAATCATTACACTTCTGTTGTGGATCTCTAATACTTTTTGTTTTATGTAGTATTATTGTTACACTTTTTTTAAAATAATTCGTCATTCTTCAATAATTTAGAAATTGGTTAAAATACAAAAAAAGACACTTATTTTACGTTACGTAAAACAAGTGTCTTTTGGACGTCCTGGGAGGGATTCGAACCCCCGACCGACGGCTTAGAAGGCCGTTGCTCTATCCTGCTGAGCTACCAGGACAAACCGCTATATGAACGCATTTTGAAACGGACACTGATACGGTCATTTGCCGAACTTTCGACCGTTTTCATTATAACACGGTATATAATAGAAAGAAACAGTTGTATACCGATTTTATATCTAAAAAAAGAGTAGACGAATTTATGCCCACTCAACAAATCTCGGAAGACGTAATAATCCTGCCTTCGTTAAATTTCGTTATTTTACCCGACATTAATTGCTTCAATAAACGCCAAATCTTTTTCTTCTCGGATTACCGACTTTCCGTAACTCCCTTTAAAGCAAACGACTACACACCAAGTTCAATCCCTTAACAGCTCACATCCTCGAACGTTAGCATCGCCAAAATCACCTGCCTCAACAACACACGATAATTTCTTTTTGATATAATATGATAACACTATAGCAAGAAAGGCTGAAAAGAATGCCATCGTTCCAATACGGAAACACAACCATTGATTACGACATCAGATACAGTCCAAATAGAAAGGACATCACTATCGCAGTAGACTGGGGTGACGGGGTTAGTGTTGTTGTCCCTCAAGAAACTGATCAAATACACATAGACTCTGCATTACATAAAAAGGCACGTTGGATTCTAAATAAGTTAGCGGATTTTCGTGAGATCAAAATGTTATCCTCACACCATGAGTTTATTAGCGGGGAAAAATTTGCTTATTTGGGGAGGCAATACAGACTTAAAGTAGCCAAAGATGAATCCGTTTCAGAGGCTTCATTAATGTTTCGGAATGGTCGTTTCTTTGCTGTTGTTCCAACTTCATTTGACGATTCTACACGCCAAGAACACCTATTCGACCTTTTCCGAAAATGGTACATCACTCACGGACTAACAAAGATACAAAAACGTATAAAATTGTATTCTTCACGTATGGGATGTTATTCATCTAAAATAGTGGTGAAAGAACAACAATCACGTTGGGGAAGTTGCACAAAAAATAAAACCATCAATATCAATTGGAAGATACTGATGGCTCCTATGAGAATTGTAGATTATGTGGTTGTACATGAACTTGCACATATAGAATATCCAGATCACTCAAACGCCTTCTGGAGAAAAGTAGAATCGATTCTTCCCGACTACGAAGAACGTAAGGAATGGTTAAGAGTAAATGGACCGACTTTGGACCTGTGATTGTCCCCATTATGATTTAAAGTGGGCTTTCGCTAGGTCCATTACTTTTTGTGTTATAGCGTCTAGACTGTCTTTAGGACATTTCACTGCACGTAATTGACGTTTAATCCTCTTACGCATTTCTCGTTGAGTATCCTCTTTCGTAGTCCAATCTCGAACGCTTTGTAAAACAGAGACTTCTTCAAAAACTATTTGGGTTAAATCTTTTACCCACTCATCTTCGTCGCTATCTTCCTTTAATTCTGTCTTGAATAGATCATAAAATGGACGTTGTTCCCGAATAATGCCGTTTGAATTACTAGAGTCTGAATAATATCCCTCTATGTCGTTTTTAACCATTTCTTCCAACTTTAGAACAAGTTGAACTGTTTCCATTCGATGTTCTTTCCATTCAGTAATCAGTTTTTCCAACTTTTCTTTAAGAGACGTGAAATAAACGGGGTTTCCATCGATTTTAACACTAATTTCGTGACGAATCGCATGTTCCATTTCAGATGCTTTCGCTTCATCAGATTGCATTTTATCAACGTTTTGTTTGAACTTGCTAGATAGGATATCAATCGGCTTATGAAGTAATTTAATCTCAGTTGCACGTACATGTTCTTCAATAAGTTGTTTTACTTTTTCGCCGCAATCAGAAATATCTAACTCATCATCACGGAAACGTTGCTTAGCTGCTAAACGTACTTTTCCTAGAAACTTTAGGTCATCACGATATGGATTCGCTAATGGACTTGGCATAATTAAATCCATACTTTCAGAAAACCGTTTGAACGCCAAATCAAACTCTGTTCGTACATCCTCCGGTTCCAAGACTTTTATACATGTTTCTAAGTTGTCTTGATTAACTTTATCAAAGAAACGAAGGGCGGCACGATGACGGGTTTGTAGTCGTGGTAACTCATTCTCGACTGGTTTCATTACGCCTTTAATATCTTTCTCCTTAAAGACAGCAAGTGCTTCCTTCAAAAATCCAGAAACGCCATAATAGTCAATAATCATTCCATAAGTCTTTTTGTCATAAGTACGATTTACACGAGCAATCGATTGAAGCAAGTTGTGTTCCCGTAGTGATTTGTCTAAGTACATAACTTGTTCGATAGGGGCGTCAAATCCCGTTAATAACATGTCACAGACAATGATAAAAGCTAATTTATCCTCCGATAGAGGCTTCTTGTACCGCTCAATGTATAACTTTTGCTGTTGAGGTCTTAGATGATACTTTTTTAACTCTTCTTTGTCATTGTGGTTCCCAGAGATTATAACGACAGACTCTGGAGCGTTCAATTTATCTAGCATTTCTTTGTATAAAATCGCTGTTTCACGATTGACCGCAACGATTTGAGCCTTAAAACCGTTCGGTGCAATATGTTTTTCATAATGGTCAATTAAATCCAGACAAATGGCTTCAATACGTTTTGGTGCTCCAGTAATCGCTTCTGCTGTAGCATATTTCTTTTTGATTCGTTCTCTGTCGTCCTCAGAGTAGTTACTAAAAATTCGGTCGAACAATACATCTAACGAACGTCCTTCAACTTGTAAATCAGGCATTCTACTTTGATACAAAATTGGAACGGTTGCTCCGTCATCAACTGCTTGTTGAATAGTATAAGTGTCGATGTATGAACCAAATGTCTTAACAGTACTTTTATCTTTCTTGTCGATTGGCGTCCCCGTAAATCCTAGATAACAAGCGTTTGGCATGGCAGTATGCATGTTTGTAGCTAATCCCTTGTATTGGGTACGATGGCTTTCATCAACAAGAACGAAGATATTTGACGCTGTTGTAATATTCTTGTATTCCTCTGAGTTGTCGTCTTGGAACTTCTGAATTGTCGTCATTATCGTCAATCCAGGCCCTCGTTGTAACAACTTCTTAAGAGCGGCTACACTTGAAGCTTGGGTCGGATTTGGGAACCCACAACGTTTAAAGGTATTTGTAATTTGTGAATCCAAATCTTTACGGTCAGTGACGACTAGGATCGTTGGATTCTCCAATTCGGTTTGTCTACGAAGCTTTACTGCTAGATACAACATCGTAAGGGATTTCCCCGAACCTTGCGTATGCCAAACCACTCCACCACGATCATGTATCGTCTCTGCCGTCTTAATTCGATTAATTGCCTTATTGACCGCTCGGAATTGCTGATAACGGGCCAACTTTTTAATTATCCGTCCGCCTTCTGGTTCAAATACGATAAAGTTTTGTATCAAGTCTAGTAGATTATGTTTGGTTAATATTCCAGCAACAAGCACGTCTTGTGGATTTACTTCGTTTCCGATGTCCTCAAGATTTAACGGATAAGGGTCTTTCCATTCTCCGTAATGCCGCAGTTTTGCTCCAACGGTCCCGTATTTGGCTTGTTGTCCACAAGTCGCAATCAGAATCTGGTTATAGTAAAACAACCGTTCTGCATCGTTCTGATAACGCCTCATTTGTTTAACAGCTTGGGCAATCGGACCAGTAATGAACGGACTCTTACATTCGATAACAACTAACGGTAGACCGTTAACGAACACTAAGATGTCTGGAATGATGTTTTCAGTGATACCGCCAACCTTGAACTGATTGACGACTAAAAACTCATTGTTTTCGATGTTCTCAAAGTCTATTAGGCGTACAGTTTGATTTTTCTTACCCTTACCTAAATCCTGTTCGATAGAAATGTAATGAACAATATCATCGTACAAACGCTCATTGGCTTCCATCAAACTGGACGCTTCAATGTGTGAAACGTATCTAACCACTTTATGCAGGTTACTATCGTTTATCCACGGATTGATACGCTTGATTGCGTTTTCCAAGCGTTTTTCCAAAACAACTTCACGTAAGGTCTGTCGTTCGCCTTCAAGTTGGGAACCTTGAATGTACGTAAAACCATGTCGCTTTAGTTGGTCGATGATACGATTTTCAACGAGTTCTTTTTCGTTCCAATCGGAAGGTATGATTGTTGTCATACAGAAACCTCGGACGGTTCATCGACGTTGACACGGACTCTTCCTGTTAGAAGTACTTGCATTAAGGAAGATTTTAATTGTCTTAATGAGTCAACCTTCCTAGATTCACTTTGAACTTTTGAAGTAACGGAACCAATTATGTTAGAAATCTTTTTTTGTTCAACGAGTGGAGGTAAAGGTATCGCTAAATTAGATAATCTAGATTTATCTATGTTTGGGAATGTTGAGCCTGTGGCTTGAGCTAATATTTCACTAGAAAGCCTTTCAACATGAATCCCAAGAAACTCCTGAACTGAAACATTATTTTTAGCCCTTATTGCTGCCAGGCCTCGACCAATGCAGTAACTTCTATCACTTATATTCATTCTTCCAGTCGAACTTCCACGAACACAAACTAATATATCGTTTTTCTCACAAAACTTTGTAGGTCTTGTTGTCCACTGAATTGGTGTAGGATGAACCTCTCCAAATTCAGTTGGTCCATTTAACAACGGGCTACCAACAGCTTCATCATTGTAGGTATCCCCTTTCGGGGATTGCCCCATTATTATTTCACTTATATCCCCTAAACTACTGAGTTCCCACTCTATAGGAATCTCTCCAATATCGGTCTGCTTATACTTTGTATGACCAATTCCCTTTGTCAACAATCGTTGCATTAATCCTTGTTTGACAACTTCCGTTTGCTTTATGATTTCTTCCGTTTTTTCGATAGCATCGTCAATTGACGTTAATATGGCTCCTATTTTACGTTGTTCTTCAAGTGGAGGGAGAAAACACTGAAAATCAGATATTTCTTTCCATGATGTTCGAGGCATCTTCGTTCCAAATGAATGACGGATTGAATGTTCAATAAAGCCTTCTTGCTGCACTAAGTAAAAACAGAAACGATTATCTATGTCATCGTTAGGGACGATTGAAAGTATTTCCGTACTGCATACTCCATCAAAGGTAGCCAACCAGTATTTTTTTAAGTATGGGCGAAGTTTGCCAAACAAAATGTCATCCTTCTTAAATTCTGACTTTATGCTTGTTGTTTCTGATGATTGTCCTGAACCTAAAATACGTCCAGTTCCTTGTTCAAGATGTTCAAGAGCTATATATTTTTGGTCGGCGGAATTAATAGGATTAAATTTTTTATTACGTATCGAACAAATTTCTCCGAAATCCTTAACTGACCAATTGATTGGAACACTTACATTTTTGAAATCTACTTTTGATGATTTATTCACCATATCCCAACTCCTGTAAATACCCGTTCATCACAAATTCAATTTCTTTTCGTTCTTCTTCTATATTACGTAACTCAGAAATTGCCTCTTCAACGTCTATCTGTATCTCTTCTTCTGTTGAATCTACATAACGACCGATATTCAGGTTATAGTCGTTTTGATGGATCTCTTCCACGTCAACAACATGGCAATATTTTTCAACATCTTCCCATTTGCCAAAAGCTTCAACGATTTTCTTTATGTCCTCGTCACGTAAAAAATTTTGGTTCTTACCTTCTTGAAAATCTGCAGTCCCATTGAGGAAAAGTACTTTGCCTTTTTTATTTGCTTCCTTTTTACGATTAAAAATCAAAATACATGCCGGAATACCCGTGCCGTAAAAAAGATTCGATGGTAATCCAATAACTGCTTCAAGTAAATCCTCATCCAAGATTCCTTGACGAATAGTTCTTTCGGCTCCACCACGGAAAAGAACACCATGAGGCATTACAACACCAGCTTTTCCGTCATGGTTTAACGTAGAAATCATGTGCTGTACAAACGCCAAGTCGCCTTTATCTTTAGGCGGTAATCCGAAGCGGAAACGTCCATATCCGTCTTCCTCAACGTCCTCACGTCCCCAATTCTTTAAGCTGAACGGAGGATTCGCAATCACACGGTCGTACAACATCAATTCGCCCTGTTCGACCAACTTTGGTTCACGAATCGTATCGCCCTTTTCAATTCGATGGTCGCTAAGTCCATGTAACAACAGATTCAACTTGCAAATTGCCCACGTGTTCAAGTTCTTTTCTTGACCATGCAAGGTTAGATTACGTGGGTTTCCATTCTTGGACTTGATGTAATCCACGGACTGGATAAGCATACCGCCAGAGCCAACTGTCGGATCGCAGATTCGCATACCTTCTTCTGGCTTAATCAGCTTGACGATCAATTCAACGACTTTAGACGGTGTATAGAACTCTCCACCCTTTTTCCCAGCATCATCCGCAAACTGTTTAATTAAATATTCATAAGCACGTCCTAACATGTCTGGCTCGGACAAGTTTTGGTTGGATAAGTCAATTGCGGCAAAGTGTTGTATCAATTTAGAGATTGTGCTGTCCGGTAAACGCTCCTTGTCGTTAAAATCAATCGTGGCTAGAACGCCCTGTAATGTCGCATTTTCCTCTTCCAACAATTCAAAAGCATGGTTTATAGCCGCTCCGATGTCTTGCGAAACTGATTGCAATTGTGACCATCTTGCACGTTCTGGAACGAAGAATTGATGTTCATCATGGTCGTACCAACCGTAATCTTCCCCTTCTTCCTCCTCGATACGTTTGGCTGTTTCTACGAAAACGTCATTCAACCGTTTCAGAAACAACATACCGAAGATGTAGTTTTTATAATCGGATGAGTCGATACTTCCACGTAATATATTTGCTGATTCCCATAGATGGGATTCTAATTCTTGTAGTGTCAATTTTGGCATTGTGAAACCTCCACAGTAAGTAACTTCATCCTTTTATTTTACTACAAATATTTACAATATGGCGGGAACAATTGCTTAAAGATATTAGTACGGCTAAAATTTCTGTTTCCGGAATACCACGAGCTATTACATCAACCAACTAAAACTGTCGATGGAACGTACATAGGTTTCAAGAAATCTGTTAAATGATCGTTCATCTACAGGCATATGATGGAACTACACACCTTCATCTTTTTTAATATGTTAATTCCATCAATCTAATGTTCCATACATCATTTTCTCTGCCGATTACTAGACAATTTGACTACATAATCGAATGTTTTGGCTTTATACCATAAAAAAAGACCGCCATTAGACGATTATCTTTTATTAACCCAATCTCCAGTTACACTTCATATCGCCAAACCCCGAGAAAATAAGCTAGTTCTTCATGAACCAGCCAAATTATCGAAAAGTTTAAAGTCCATATGTGTATTACAACAGGCAAGTGTACAATGATTAACCCCTTCGTTTTATTATAAGGTAGCCCCTTCGTTTATCTCGAGTATACGATCATCCTCATTTAATTAGAAGCGGGGTTCCAAACCATTTTGCAGTAGTAAACGATCAAATTCGCCTCTATTTTTAAATCGGATATCCGAGTTTCCAACATAAAAAAGGTGTGGATTAATCATAAATCCGTTTTGACATTTAACAATAAATTGTTTTTCACATAATCTTTTAATCGATTTTGAGACACCTCCTTTGTCAATGCTTAAACTTTCAGCAATTTGCTTCTGTTTTATATAAGCAATGTTATCATCGTACTTTAATTGTCCACATAGAAAGAACAGGATTTTATAATCTGAACCACGGAAATCCGGATCCTGTAAGTGTTGAAACCATTCCAGAATAAAAGCTCCCCAATAAACCACCTTTTCACTTCTTCTCGCCAATTTCACCCCACCAATCAGTTGTCATATATACAATTTATATTGTCTTATTTACAACATTTTAATATTTTGTTGAATATTAAACAACTTTAATATGCTTATTTTACAACTTTTACAAAAATGAAAAATTGAAGAAACGCCTTTAAATCAGTCTTCAACGCCCATTTTTGTTCTTATTGTATGCCTCGTAATATATATAGAGTTGAAATACAATGAGTACAAGCAAAAATAACCTACGTTCTCTAGGTTATTAATCATAACTTGAGGTGGTTGTAAATGAAAATCCCGAACTGGTCGGAGCGGCATTTTGGTTGGCTTGGACTCACTTTAACTTTTTTAGTTGCAATATTCCCAAATACTTTTGCCAAAATTGGAGTGTTTATCAGATTTACATTTACCAATTATTGGTTACAACTTGGTGTTTTTACGATTATTATCCTACTTTTATTTGTTTATCGACTATTACTGAAACAACAAAAAAAGGAGCCATGATATGAGTTTCAAGGTTGGGCGTCCATATGTGCACTACGCTTGGCATATTTCAATATGGTATGGGGGGCTATGTTCGTGTTAGCTAGCCCCCGGCTAAATACATTCATTATTCCATCCTAATCTCCAACACTCTCAATGTAGTCATTTCCCTTCAATTCGTATCGAACCTCGCTAATCATGTAGTCATAGTAAGCCTGGTATTTTGATTTAACTAATGAACGGTTTGAGTAGTACAAAAGATAGTTAACCAATCGTGTATCCATATTAAGGCTTTTGCTAATCTGTTCTACACTATTATATTCGCCAATCAACCTCCCTGTATGTTTATCGAAAACTCGGTAGCCAAAAACGTGTAGAGGTTTATCAAAAAATTCAATTTTTTTACGAGTGAATTTGGTTTCACCTGCTGAAGTCACCGACCAAAAAGTGTGCAATACCAAACGTTCCATCGGAGACATTTTTCCGTATTTTTCAGCTGTAAGATCCTCTTCTAAGATAGCACCTAGTTTGGCAAGATCATCTATAGAACCTAATACGTTATCAAGCCTCGTTTTTGTTTTATCCATTCTTTCACCCCCTATGATTTAATCGATAGAGGGATGTTTCTTCCCTTTAGACTTTCGTCTATAAACATGTAAAACAATTTTATAAACGTCCATTAATTTTTATTAACATTTATAGTCCGTCATAATATGCTTATCCCAAAGACATTCAGATAGGAGAGAGTGTATTACCGTATATATAAAATCAGGTCAAAAGGCCCTTTTTAAAGCAATCGAAAAAATAGTTTAGAGCGATTCTATCCCCTATATATAAATGTCAGGTCCAAATCGTCCAATATAACGAAAATATTTAAAATTTGTGTTGACTTCCCTACATCGATTACCGTTGAAAACAGCTGACGTCCTTCCCTCCTAGAGGATCAAGACCTTTTTCCAGGGGTTCCGATGGTTTCCATATGCTAAATAAATATGGTCAAAGGTAAGGACGTCCGGAATCTTTCGAAAAAGAAAAACGCAGTAAAGACATAACCAAATGGCTACGCATGTGAAAGATATCTTTAAACTAACATTAGTGAGAAACAGTAAGTAACCATTTTCTTAGTCTAAGAAATGAAGACTGCCTCTAAAATCAATATAGCAATCCTTTAATTTTTCGTCGGCTGACAATCCACTCGGGTATTTCGGCTGTTTATTATCACAAATCCTAAAACATTTTAATTTCCCGTCGAAATTTGACAAGAGTTTTATGAATTTTTTGCTTCGACTAACAGGAGAGCCTCCATCCTTCCCCCACGCAAGTACCACTAGGGATGAGCTTTCAACGGCTTCCTTGATATATTTAAAGTTAACTTCATCAAATACCCTGTATTTCTCATCTAATTCTTTTGCTTTGTTACTTGTTTTGGAAAACAGGTTTACGACTTCCATTGCACCATAGTCTCCGTCCTCAACTACCCCTCTTGCGCAACGATTTAATGACTGACCAAGTATGAATGGATTTGGATTGAGTGTACGAGGATTGTACATGATTATTGTTGCCTTTGATTTCTTTGGATTCCAGACCCGTAACATTGAATACCTACATTCACTATTACCATCAAACACAGTATGTCCATGCATTCTATCAAATTCGACAATTTCAATCCCCATTATGCTTATCCCCCGAAATATGTTATTGAACTATTATAGTGGAACACTTTGATATGAAACAGCTCGTTCTCACGTTCTTTCTGAGCCACAGTAACAGCATCCTCAAGCGTTGTTCCTGTCTCATTTAATAAATCTCTCTTTCTCGCTAGAACCTCTATGTCGATCTAAAGAAAGGCTTTACTACCTATTTGTTCTTTCGTGAAATGGTAACAATGCGCCTCTAGGCACAACAATATTTTCTTAGCGTGTGTGACCAATATGCAATCTATCAACAACTTCCCTTTGTCCAATATGCTCGTTCGTTCTGATCCATCGGTCTTACCTCCTTCTTTTGTTCTATGATGTTCAAGTATTTCTATATACGAAGCACAAATCCATTGTAGATTAAGAGGGTCGAGAATTCCGAATCAGAAAAATTTTTTGAAAATGGATTTACCTTTTCAGATAATCATCTTCTTAGCAATTAGGGGGGCGTAGGTTAAGATTTCGAGATACTCCGTCAATGTTCGTCTATCACCAGGCATAGTTCGACATGGTAATGGGGCTTCGTTTGTGATAGGGTAGCCCCCTGCGATGAACTCTTTTAAACAAACGAAAAGCGAACCGTCTATAGGCCCGCCTGTTGCATATCGTATCCATGAAATTTATTTGAACATTTTTCGTAAATTTTGCTAGATGTATTTTTGCATTTCCTCATTAACAGCAATTGCTATAAATTTTTTCCCGTATTCAGTTAACTGGTAATATCCCTGGTGACATATTAACTTATTCTCATTCCCTTCTGTTTGCCTTACGTCGTGTAAAATCATTTCTAATTCATTCCTGTATTTTGCTTCCAAAATTTTATAGGGGACATCATCCATCAATCTTTTTTCTGAATTAAAAAGCAATAGTCCCTGTATTTCAAGATTTTGAATACAAAATGTCATACTTTCCGTAAACAGTAAGTCTAGTTCTTTCTCTATTCCAACCATAGGAGTTGTAATTTGCTTAGTACCTTTTGTTTTATTATCTTCTATTTCATGCCATATACATGCAATTCTATTATCTCCACTTTGAATAACATACTTTGATATATATTCTAATATTCTTGCTTCATCCACAGATAAATTATTTATTATGTTTATAAAACTAGGATGGGCAAAGCCTTGGGTTTGTTGTTTTGAAGCACTGGTAAGCAAATTGATATACAATTCACTTAATTCCTCGCTTTTTGTATATGTAAGCTTATCAAGAATAGGCAACCCTAATTCTGGCGTTACTTGAACTAAATCTTTATCGTCTACGTTTTTAAGCTTTTCGTCATATCTCCTAATACTCTCAACAAAAATAGACTCTATTGATTGCGCCTTAAGATTTAGTAGTTTGATTGGTAATAAAATTGTATTACTTAAATCAACAACGGTTTCTAGAGTTATGCCAGCTTTTGTTGTTGCCTTTTTAAACAAGTCGTTATAAATTTCGGCAGGTAAACCTCCTAGTGATTGCAATGCTTCTTTTATACCTTTTAGATCCACTTACAATACCTCCCCAAAAAAACTTTGTATTTCATACACTTCTTCATAATTTTCTGTAAATCCTCTTTTAATTTACAATATTTATTAAGGCTTAGAGATTTCACGTCATTTTGGTTTATTATAAGTCGATTGATCATGTAGCATATTCCCTATCTCTTACGAAAGGGCAGCCACCGGTATAGTTGGGCAAACAAAAAGCGAACCATCATCAGTTTCGCCTGTATCGTCTCATATTCTCTTATTAACTTATAGAACGTTGTCCGCTTCATATCTGCTCTTCTCATTGCTTCTGTCGCCGTGATCCGCTCTGCTTTCCATTCTTTATATACCTCTATAAACGCATCCGTTATTTCCGCTTTCGGCCTACCAAACTGTACTCCATTTTTCAAGGCAACATCTATTCCTTCTCGTTGACGCTTCTTGATACGCTCTCTTTCCTCTTCCGCTAACCACAATAATATCTGTAACACTAAATCAGAGATAAACGTTCCAAGACTGTCCTGGTAATTCGTAGTATCCAGTAATGGCATATCCAAAACAACGATATCGGATTTAATGTTCTTCGTAATGTCCATCCATTCTTTTAAGATTTCTTCCTTGTTACGGCCAAAACAATCTAACGAGTGAATATACAGAACGTCTCCTGCTCGTAAATGGTGCTTGAGCGATTGATACTGTTCACGCTTGAAATCCTTTCCGCTTTGTTTATCAACAAATATGTCTCTGTTGCTAATTCCAACCTCTTTCATAGACTGCAGCTGACGTGGCTCATTTTGATCCCGGTTGCTAACACGTATGTATCCGAATTTACGATTGTCCATATTTTCCTTCTCCGTTTTTTTTACACCCCAATCTCCAAATAAATATTTTCAACCATATGTTGTATTTCGTTTTTACATTGCGTAAGAAATTCTAACACGTCCCTGTTTGTTCCAGCGATTGTGAACGTGAGCCAGTCTATTTTTTCAATAGATAGTTTTTTAATTATTGACTGTTCACCTGTAATATTTCCTTTATGATCAATAGAAAATTCAAGAGGGATTACTTCTCCATTATTATTAACCATTACAGAGTTCTTAAAAGTAACCGAGCTATTTATAAAAGTCCCAAAACCAGGGATATTCACTTGGAAGTTATCTTTTCGGCTTTGTTTTAATAGGTTATCGTGCTTTACCTTATTCGTTCTTCTACATAATATGCTTAACCAAGGTTTATCTACGTTGTTAAAATCCTGCACTGATTCAAGAATGTCGTAAATTTTTGGTTTTTTATTTCGTATACCTTTAAAATTCTTATTTATACAAGTCTTGAAATCATTTTTAGTACCCTTGTATGGAAAATAAAGGACTTCTCTATGTTTGTTAAGGACGAGCTCATCAATATCATGAATACAGTAATCTAAGCAACTCCTCAAATTCTCCATCGTAGATTTTACTTTTACCTTCAAAACCTCTGTTATTTCTTTATTTTCACGTGCTTTAACGTATTGTTCGCCAATCAATAATAAAGTTTCATCAACATCCATAAAAATTTCAAAAATATCATCCTTACGCAAAAAAATCTCCTCCTTTTCACATAGTTTAATAGTATTACGAATTGATCTAAAATAGATAGTTTTAGTTAACAGTAAACACTTTTAAGATATTACTGTTTTTTTACGTTTCACTTTACAATAGTCATACAATACCTTCCAAACGCTTGATACATCTAGATTGTTGAACAATTGATCTGTAGCCTTCCGAGATTTCCGAATTTGAAAAAATTTTTTAAATCAGATTTGTCTAAGGGGACCTACCGATATTACAGAGATTAGTGGCTAGTGTTATACCGTAGTAGTCACCCAGGAAAGGATTATGGGTCAATAATTCTCGAAGTCATGTATTCAAGGATTCGGGATTTCTCGTCCATGTTCGTATATCACTAGGCAAGCTGCGATATGCCATGCCCACTATATTCGTGATTCGGTAGCCCCAGGTATTGATCCGTTATAAATAAACAAAAAGCGAACCAACTATCGGCCTTTTTCCGTAATACAACTTTTTACAAATTGACAATCTCTTGGGCTTACCATTTTGCTTAACAGTGAATTCTTTTCCACTAATTAGAAATATCTTAGATACATAGTAACGTGAATCAAACAAATTCTATTAAAAATCATTTACAATTCTACCAATATTACCCATAATTATATTTAGCATAGCGAGGCAATTGCCGTTACCCAACGGCAATTTTTTGCCGTATATATATATGGGTTTTTGGCAATTCCTCCAAACTAGAGGAGGAAAATATATATGAAACTTAATTCAAAATTTGTTGTGGTGTTTGGAATTTTAATTAGCTTATCTGGTTTTTATCTATCAGGGGCAATGCACTTTTCAGGTGGTACCCTTATGATAGACTTAAAAACCTCCTTCGCTTTAAGTGCTTTAGCGGTTGGTCCCGCCTTAGCTTTAACACCATTTATTAACAACCTTTTTAAGTAGTAGAGGAGGCGAAAGACTCCTTCTACTACCTCATAAGGTAATATAAAAAAAGGAGGTGATGACTATATGATAAAAACAAAAATGTTTATTGATCAGTTCTTAGAAAGACAGCGATTTAGAAAGATACCGGATCAAATTGTAAGTGTTCTTAGGTAACCACGTTGATTAACCTTTATAGGTTTCATATATCCTCTCTAGTGCTATGCGACTTTCGGCTATCCCTTTACGGTAGAGGGATAGCTGTTTTTTTAATATAATCTAGATAATATGTTTTCCTATATAGCCCATTTTCTTCTTGAATCTATGATTTCCTTCGACAACGCTATACTAAAGTAACCTCTGCCCCTTTCAACGTTTTTATCTCGCAGCTAACTCAATTCTAAAAATATAATTAGACTCAGCTGAATTATTTGATCCATGTACAATTCATTACGTTATGTATTCATGTAACTTAATAGATAAAACGTTACCGTTTAAGTAGAGTTATACGGTAACATTTTTAGTTTTTTTGGAAATGCAGTAATACCAACAGATTGAACTATCGATTTTGTTATCGTTTGACTGTTACCGAAATAAAACATACAATAATTGTAACATTTTAAACGAAATGGGGAATCAAGATGATCGCTACTAGTAAAAAGATTGCTTATATCCGAGTTTCTTCAGAAGGACAGAATACCGCTAGACAACGTAAAGCATTGAAACTAGCTGGTTGTACGGAATTTTACGAGGAAAAGATATCCGGCGCTTCAATGGAACGTCCTCAGCTTCAAGCGTTACTAGAGCAACTAGAGAAAGGTGATACGATTTATGTGCATGAAATCAGTCGTCTTTCACGTTCTACGAAGGATTTATTGGAGATTATTGAGCGGATCAAAGAAAAAGGTGCAGGTTTAAAGTCAATTACCGAAACCTGGTTAGACACATCCAACGAAAATCCAATGAACGAATTTCTTTTAACGATCTTCTCGGGCCTGGTACAATTTGAACGCTCCATGATTAAACAACGCCAAAAGGAAGGCATTGAAATCGCTAAAAAAAATGGTAGGTTTAAAGGTCGCAAAATCGAAGTAACTGAAGGTGGTAAAAAAGAACAAAAGGCAAAACAAGCGATTGAATGGTATAAATCAGGTAAATCCGTTAGAGATATCTGTAAGACATTGTCAATCGGCACTGGAACCTTATATCGGCTATTAGAGCGTGAAGGGATCCGTTAACCTAATGTCCTTGTTAAAACAGCAGGGGCTTTTTTCTCTCCATTCAGATGTCATAATGTCAAGTAAACTCACTTTACATTATACAAATAGCACCTTCTAAACACTGGAATATCAACGTTTTTAAACTGCTGATTGAACCCCTGAGGATTTTTAAAACGGTCATTTTCGGTCGTGCAACATCAAACGTTTTAACGGTTTTATAGCTCCCGATATTTTGTCAACTTCTTCTGAACCTTTTCTAACAAACGACTCGCCTTTTGTGGATGCCCTAATCCAAGCTCTTTTGAAATGTCTCTAAGAGTTGCTTCTGGCTTATCGTATAGAAAGCGTAATAACACTCGTTCATTTTCGCTTAATGACGGGTCATTCATTATTTGTTGAACTAATAGTGTGTCTGTTACGTTATTCTCTATGCTGCTAGTTTGTTGATCAGCGATTTGCATTTCCTCTATACTAGCTGCAGTGTAATCATTAACACGTTTGTCTCTTTTTGCCCACTTAATCAAGTCCAACGCATTGGAACGCATTTTCTTCATGATGTGTTCATACAGCCAAAAGTCGCTGCGGCTATCGTAGTCGTACCAGATCATATCTAGAACGGCTTTCCAAAAGACCTCTTCGAAATCATCGACATAAAGTCTAATACCGCTAGATTGAGCATTGTGTGACCAACGTCTTGCACTCGCTATAACGGTACTATTAAATATTTTACAGATTCTATTGCATGCATCATCTGGAAGTTCATTATCATATATTCGTTCAACGGCTTTAATTAGGTCCACTTTACCTTTACGGAAAATCTTTTCTATTCTACGTTCCTTCCGATCCCAAAATTCGTAAACCGTTTCCTGCGGTTCATCATCTGGTAGTAAAATGTATTTTTCAAGTTCTTTTATAGCTAACATGATTTCGTTCTCCTTTAAAAAATATTTAAGTTTCATAGAAAAAAGTGTGACAAACCACCCAAATTTGTCGTATATAATATGTACTCACATGGGAGGCACGACCATGGGAGTGAGACGTATATAAGACGTAATAATATAAACGTATAAATAACGTAGTAAAGATGTATATATAACGAGATATAAGGACGTAATGTAAGTGAATGTGTTGTTGAAGTAAAAACAGACGGTTTTTCCGTTCCATCGCTAATAACGATAACGGAGAAACCGCCCTATAGAGCTTAAACTATTCGATCACCATTCGATCTGCACAGATTATACGGCTCCTGCTTGGACTGTTTTTCTTCAAACATTGCTCGATTCCTGTAGAAAAATATCTTATCTTCTGTTGGGTCTTCAGTGATCATTTCCATGTCCAAAAGTCTATTTCTCAACGTTTCCTTTTTAATACCAAATCGTTCTACAATTACATCCTCAGTAACACCAATTTGATACAAAAACCGCATCTCTAGGTATTCGATGGATTCGAATTGCCAAGGCTGACGGAAACGCTCTATCTTGTCCTGATTGTTTTGTATTTGCGTACCTAAAATTAGATGATCAGGATTAACACAAACCTCATTATCGCAAGTATGACGTACAGTCTGTCCTTTCGGTATTTCTCCCTTGTGTAACCGATATGATACTCTATTCGCTCTCATCGACTTACCTTCCATTTTGAACAATCCATATCCGTCTTTGTCCGTGCATGCATTCCATACATGGCATCCGTTATCGTCTTCAGTCCACTTTTTGTTAAAACGTTGTAAAGTCGCTAGTTTCGGCTTGATGACTCCTTCGACAGCCTTACTGATTTGGAACTCGTTTACACCAAACCTTTCTGCTAATCCTTTTTGTATCCACTCACCAGTTGAATAAAGTTCCTGTACCTGTTGGATTTCCTTTTCTGCTAATTTCTTCTTACATTTACTATTCATTTTCATTTCCTCCTAGATTCTTTAATATTTGTGATAAATAGAATAACTTCGCTAACTTGCATCTTTGAATCTCCTAGTAATCAAGCAGAAATGCTGTGACGATTTTGATCGTCGGATCTCTAACCACTTAACTTGCCTCCTTTTTTGGTCCTCATATTAATAGTCCGGTCTAAATTCGGTTTTCTAGCAAATTTTTTTTTAAAATTTTTGTTCTCATATTAACAGTCCGGTCTATGCCGACATTTTTAACGAAAAAAAGTAAACTTTCTTATACCCTTTATATCCGACCCCAAAGTACCTATCGAATAAGTAAAAAATTCATCTAAAAAGCAGGCTAAATGGTTGAGAAACAAATAGAGCTGAAGTGTTGAATCTTAATTCAGGAAGTGGTTAAGTGAACGAGTTAATTGAGGCAAAGGTAATAATCGGAGATATATAAATAGCTATTAGATTTTACTGTAGAATTAATTACGATGATTCTGCTGAGAAGATAACACCATTAAATGGATTATTCTTACTTGGTGAAGTACTTCAATGAAAATGACGTCAAGGTAAAAGATATTCAACTGTAAAAAAACAGAGAGTGATTTACTCTCTGTCAGCTAGTCCGATTTCATTGATAGTAGTATGACCTATGACGTTACTCAACAACTGTTACTTCGACTACATCCTCCAATGAATCTGATGGAATTCGCCGGGATCCACTTCAATACGAAGCTGGTGTGTTAAAGAATCCACGTAATGCTCACAACCAGTAATATCCGAAGTAAAGCCATCGTCCCATATCGTCAATCTTACGGCTAAACCATATTCCATTGCATAAGCTATCCGCTGATTGTACTCCTCCATTTCTCATATTCATCAACGATTGACTTTACGATACGTACAGTGTCACGCCATAGATCACGCTGCGACTTAATTAGCTCCGGCATACCGAAAGCGAACTGCGATTTCTTTTTACCACGGTCACGAATCGCCAAATTAATCACCTCAAACACATTATATACGAACAAACGTTCTGTATGTATACAAAATAAAAGGCCCCCTAGGCCCGATACTGATTTTCTTTAACTAGAGCACTCGCTTATATAAAATCAATTCCTACAAACATTTGGTCATTTCCAACATCAGATGGAAAAACACCAAACGCATTGAAACAATCCAAAACAATATCGTTTAATATTGCTAACCTACTTAAATCTCTCCAGGTAGGGTATTCATGAAATAACATATCTAACTCTTGAAGTAGCCTATTAAAAACATTTTTTAGTTTTTTATTGGGCAAAATTTGTAACGCAACTTTAAAAAGCTCGTCTTGTCCATTTACATCAGACGTATATCCTTGTACATTCCCTATTACACTCACCATTACCCTTAACAAATAGCGCATTTTCGATGTGAAATCCAGCATAAATTCGTCCATATTATCATCTTGAACATATTTTTCATGTAACGTCACAACCTCCTTATATGCCCATAAACTAGTTTCATCTAAATGCGAAAACAATAAATCTCCATAAGGGAATCTTTCAGCTGCTTTCCTGTAGGCATAATACTCTTTCCACATACCTATTGAAAACGGGTACAAATTTCTTGGTATTATAGTACATTTTTCTATTTCATCTTTGTCAAATAATTTTTTTGTGTGATAATCATCATTAATATGACATAGTTCATGAAAGAAAGTATTAAATAACATGGTGACTTCATCTTGGAATTCCTCTTTAAGTGCTTGGTATGAATATAGTCCAAAAATAAATTCAGCTCTAAAAAAAATAGAAGTTTCCTCTTCACCTAGTTCTTTCTTATACGAAAGAACCATCGCTTGACCTTCACTTATTTCATTTTTTGTGTGACCTTGATTCAATCCTTTTTTAGTTTGAAACTCATAAAGTTCTTTAGCATAATCCTTAGCGACATAAATATGTTTTAAATCATCTAACACAAAGTTATCTTCACTTTCTACAAATGCTTTTATCAGTTCCTTAAACCAAAGAGAAATTTCTTTTTTCTGTTCTTCACTATTTTTTATTAAATTCTCCCCTGCAAGCATGTACTCATCATGAATATGTATTTTAATGTCCACTATTAACCTCTCCCTTATAATCATTGTCAATAAGCAACCACTTTTAAATAAACAGCCCTTTATTACTGAAGGGCCTTTGAACATAAAAATAGCCTGGATAATTTCCAAGCTTTTAACAGTAACAATCATCTAGTTCATCATAATAATGAAATCCATCTTCAGTTTTCTTATTGCATTCCGAGCAATATTCCTTACTCATATAAATATTCCCTTCTTGCGTTTAATTGTTTTACATCTAAACCACCTGTTAGGAAGTCCCTTTTATAGCGAATTTTATCCATTTTCCTTCATTCCAATTTATGTATTATTCTCCGTAAATCGCTATTTTTCCTTCTTCAAAACCTGCAACAAGCTAAAAAAACGCCACCCATTAAGGTGACGTCATGTGATTACTATAAATATTTCCGTAAGTTCTCTGCAACTTCTTCCTTATCGAGGTGTAAGTATTGCGTTGTAACTGCAAGGTTACTATGACCTAGCGCTTTCGATATCTCTGCAATATTAGCACCTTTATTCAGAAGAGATTTTGCAAATCCACGTCTTAAGGCATGCGGATTAATATTACGTAATCCAAATTCTTTAGCATACTTGTGTAAACGCTTTTGAATGTTGTTATGCGTAGGACTATTCGAAATAACTCCGCCTTGCTTCGTAATAAACACGTACTTATTTTGAACTCCATACGCATGTCTAATAGCATCATTCTGACGCACTAGCACGCTTAGCAAACGGTGCAGTGTATCATCAAATGGTAATAGTAACTGATCGTGATTTTTCATGATCGCACCGTCAAGTCGAAGTAATTTCTCTGTGAAGTCTATATGCTTATTCTCCAAGTGAACGATTGTATTTATTCGTATCCCCGTTTTAAACATCAGTAGAGCGGCTGTAGCGTCCCTTAATTGTACAAAGTCACCTAAGTCTAAAAGGGACAACAACGTTCGAATTTCACGCTCTGTAGCCCCCTCCTTCACTTTACTATCGACTCGAATTGTGATCGGTTTCCAAAACTGCTTTTCTAACCAACCATTACTAAAACAGCGTGACAAAAACGCCTTTAAACACTTTAAACGGGTTAGCTTCGTTTGGTTGCTTACATCCATGCGTGACAACCATTCATAAATTGATTCGACCGTCAGTTCGTCTAAATAAGTTAAACCGGTGGTTTCAACATAATGATTAGCATGAATAGTATAGTCACTTATTGTCCTTGGGCGATTACCACTGATCTCCATTTGGCGAGTAATCGTTGTGAGTGCCTGTTTAATAGTCATTCGGTCTAAATCGACCGTTGCACTCGGCTTAGAATTTTCCGAGAATAAACCGCTTAAATCATCTGAAATCGATAAAATACTTTTCTTTTTAGTCATAACAAAAAACCTCCTAGCATACGCCTAATTTCGAGTCATTTTCGGTTTTGACCGATGCACTGACCGTTTCATTTGGCGTTCTAGAAGGTTGATATATAGCGATATGTAGACATAAAGACACTTATTTTACATTACGTAAAACAAGTGTCTTTTGGACGTCCTGGGAGGGATTCGAACCCCCGACCGACGGCTTAGAAGGCCGTTGCTCTATCCTGCTGAGCTACCAGGACATATGGAGCGGGTGATGGGAATCGAACCCACGACCGAAGCTTGGAAGGCTTCTATTTTACCATTAAACTACACCCGCATATTTTTTATTTCTTTGCGACATCCCCTGTCGACATAACTTAGTATAGTCGCTAGGTAAAATAAAGTCAACACTATTTTTAAACTTTTTTCCAAAATAAAGGAAATTTTTTAAATCACCTAGAATTACCTTATTTTATTAAGGCTTAATGGCTTTTAGTACTTCCAAATTTTTCGCTTTTAAATAAGGTTAGCAGCTAATTGCTACTAACCTCCATTTTTTATTAAATTTCAAACGAAGTAGCGATAAGTTCCGTGCCATCAGTATTATAAAATGTAACATTAGCTCCCTTATCTATTGTTTCAAGAATTGCATATGTCTTTTCTTTCCTCATTCTAGGTAAAAGAATACTACCAGGATTGATAAAAAGTACCCCTTCAATTACCTCGGCTCCTAATACATGTGAGTGACCGAAACATGCGATTGTCGCTCCAACTTCTTTACAACGATAATATAGCTTTTGTAATGACTGCTTTATTCCATGTAAATGGCCATGGGTAGCAAAGATTGTATGTTCATTTCCATGATGAATAAATTCTTCAGGGAATTCTCCTCGAAAATCACAATTACCTCGAACTACATTGTAATCTTTTAATTCTTTAGCATTTAACTCTAATTCCGAATCTCCACAGTGGATCATTAAATCTACACTGTCTCGATATCGGTCAGCGATTTCTTGCAACGGTTTCGTCAATCCATGACTGTCACTTACAATTAATACTTTCATTAATTTGTTCCTCTAAATAAAAATTCTTTACCTTCTTTATTTATCACATTCATTAATGATTTAATTGCATTTGCTCGATGGCTTAAGCCACCTTTTTCTTCTGTTGTTAATTCTGCCATTGTTTTATCTAATTCGGGCAAAAAGAATATCGGATCGTAGCCAAAACCGTTTGTTCCTCTTTTTTCATTGGCAATATACCCCTCAACTGTTCCATTTACAGTGATTGTTTCTTTACCAGGAACCGCTAAAGCTAAGGCACAATAAAATCGCGCAGTTCTTTTACCAGGGAAAACTCCATTTAGCTCGCTTACTACTTTTTGTAAGTTATCTTCATCACTCTTATGTAATCCAGCATATCGAGCAGAATAAACACCTGGTCTACCTTCAAGTGCATCAACTATTAAACCAGAGTCATCCGCAATAACAGGTGTTTTTAGCTCATTAGCTAAATACTCAGCTTTTAAAATCGCATTCTCTTCAAATGTAGTTCCTGTCTCCTCAACTTCTTGAATTCCAGGAAAGTCTTTTAAAGATTTAATTTGAAATCCCATTGGGTTAAAAAGAGCCTCAAAGTCCTTCACTTTACCCTTGTTATTAGTCGCAATAATGATCGTATCCATCCTTAAAGTCTCTCCTCGAAATTATGATTGGAACTTAATGCCTTCTTGTAATAATACTTCTTTTTGTTTTTCAATTAGAGAATTAACACCTAACTCCCCTAATGATAGTAATTCATTTAATTCTTCTCTAGAAAAAGTCGCTTCTTCACCAGTACCTTGTAGTTCAACAAACTGACCTTTCCCAGTCATTATAATATTCATATCGACACTTGCAGCTGAATCTTCTACATAATACAAATCTAGTACTGGTCCAATTTCTTCTAATATACCAACAGAAGTTGCAGCCAAATAATCTTTTACTGGATAAGATTTTAATTTATCCATTTTAACTAATTTATCAAAGGCAAGCATCATTGCAACAAACGCTCCAGTAATAGAAGCAGTCCTAGTTCCCCCATCTGCTTGTATTACATCACAATCAATCCAAATTGTCTTTTCACCAAGTGCTTCTAAATCGACTACTGCTCTTAAAGCTCTACCGATTAAACGTTGAATTTCCATCGTACGACCAGTAACTTTCCCTTTAGATGACTCGCGAATTGTACGGTCTTGCGTAGCCCTAGGTAACATAGAATATTCCGCTGAAATCCAACCTTTTCCACTATTTCTTAAAAATGGAGGTACACGGTCCTCAACAGTAGCATTACAAATTACTTTCGTATCACCAACGCTAATAAGCACAGAGCCTTCAGCATGCTTCGTATAATGAGTAATAATCTCAATTGGTCTTAGTTCATTATTTAATCTTCCATCTGTTCTTGTCATGTTCGTTCCTCCTACAAAATCTTCCAATTACTAGTATAGACAAAAATACGATTTCATTTCTACTAATTAAATGTAATTAATAAGATAAATGTAAAGAAACCTCGCTTAATGTGAAAAAACCTTGAACAAAATGTTCAAGGCTTTAAATGCATGTAAATAGATCTTAAAGGAATAAGGAATACGCACAGATGCAGTAAAAAACTGTCTTTTACTTATTCTCTAAATCCTATTAATCGATTTATTTTACTTTATAGTTTTTTCGTATTTACGTCTTTAGGTCTAGATACTGGTTGGCTTAATGGTTTGCCTTGTTGGTCTAGTGCAGTTAACTTGCCATTAATTTGAATCTCAATGGATTTAACTCCTTTTTGCTCTGTTAAAGAAAGAACGAGTGGCTGTAATACGTCATTATTGATCATACTTTTTGCAATATTGCCATAGATTCCTTCGTTAAAGTTAAGCACTAGCTTGCCACCTTTAAAGACAGGTTGACTGACTAATTTCGTATCTGCACCAAAATCTGAAATTAAATTTGAATATTCTGATGGCCCTTGTATTAGTTCACTTACTATTGCTGAATAAGAATCTGATTCAGCATTTGATATTCTTGTTGTAACAGGAACATAATAAGTGTCTCCCATTTCACCTTGAGAAACATAGTATAAAGTAACTGGGCGAGAGTTCATAATATCCACGATGTTGCCTTTATCAAAATTAATCCCATCATCTCTTGTCATCCCATCGCTAATTTGTGCTTTATTTACTGGCATAGAAGTGAGTTCTTTCCCATTTACTCGAATCTTTACTTTTGTAACATTATCAAACTGAGTTAACGTCCAAGTGACTGCTTGGAACACTTTTAATTCATCTTCAGCACGATATTGCTTAAACTCCGGAGAAAAATCAGCAATAATAGTTCCATCTTTTTGCGTAACCCCCAACACTTCCGTATTAGGAGGTAAAACTGCTTGGAAGCCATTCGGTAATTCATCAGTAACAGGACCATCTTTTACTAAATACTCTAACGCTTGCTTCGCCAGGCTTGTAGATTTTGGTAATTGGAAGGTTTGCGGTACGACATATCCATTACGGTCAATTAAATACAATTCCCTTTTTACCATTTCCTCTTTCTTTGCTTGTACTTGTTTTGAAGGCTCATCACTTTTATAAACTACAGTTTTTGGCGGATCAATATCTGTAGAAGATTTAGTCGGAAGTAAACTACATCCACTCATTGTCGCAATTCCACAAACTGCAGCAGCTGTTACTAACAATCTTTTTTTCATCACCATACTCCCCCCACGCTTTTTTATTATTTATACGAGCATGTACATTTTTTAGAACAAGCTAAAAAGAAAAAAATAAATAATTTAAATCTAGTTCTAAATTTACTGGAAATATTCACCTAATACGCACATCGTTCATATGATAAAAAGACTAAATGAATACCCATCCGAAGAACAGCTCGGTCAAGCAAGGAGGGTTAGCACAGTTGAAGGATAGAGACTATCAAACAAAGCACACACTCACAAAGCGTGAAAAAGAAGTATTTGAGCTTCTTGTTCAAGATAAGACTACAAGAGAAATTGCTGAAGAACTTTTTATAAGTGAAAAAACTGTGAGAAATCATATTTCAAATGCAATGCAGAAGCTTGGGGTTAAGGGGCGATCACAAGCAGTTATTGAGCTTCTTCGTATGGGAGAGCTTGAACTGTAGTTACTTGTAGAATTCTTCTACAAACCAACATACTGCCGGCATTCTAACCGACATGCCGGTTTTGGTATTTACATTGAAATTAATGTTTACGTTTCACTATTTTCTTGCTCGTAAAATATCTGATTATCTTAAAATAAAAAGCTTACATTTATATCCCTGCTTATAGTAGTTTAAAAAGCCTATCTTAAAAACAGGATAGATTTACTACTAGAGGGGGATTTTATTTTGACTTTTTTCATCCCTCGTTCATTAAACTCCCAAGTTTTGAGTGAATTTTAGTGATTATGGCTCGGTTTGACGATCGAATCACAATATATCAATCTGTTTTCGTAATATATCAACGAGAAATTACTACATATCAACGAGAAACTGCAATATATCAACGGAGTTCACAGCTTTATCAATATAGTTCACATAGTGTTCGTGTTTTTCTATTATTATGTTAAACCACATACTCTTATAAAAATGGACAAACAATGTTCGTCGCTCACCTAAATAAAAAAAAGGTTACCCCATAAGAACACTTACGAGACAACCTCTTTCATGCGATCAATACTTGCCTAAATTTCTATTCCATAAAACCTTGTAGTATTTTCATACAAAATTTTATAAACACTTATTAAATCTAAATTTTTCAACTCTGCAATCTTTATAATCGATTGATGCATAAATTTAGGATGGGTCCACTCATTTTCAAAAGGTCCTTCAAATGGCCACGGTCCATCTGTTTCAACCATCATCAACTCAATCGGATACTTATTTACTAGATCCTGTATTTCTTTCTCATATAATACATCCGGTGTAATTGAGATAAAGTACCCATTTTTTATCATCCGGCTAATTGTAAGATCATCACCCTTAAACCAGTGAAAATGAGCTTTTTGAATAAAATATTTTTCTAATAAATTACATACGATTTCGGCGTCTTCGTATACTGCATGTAATACAATCGGCTTATTTAACTCTTTTGCAAGTGAGATAAATTTTTCTAGTAATTGAATATAAGGTTCATAGTCAATTTGTTCTTCTAAATTCTTATAATAAGGTAATCCAACTTCCCCGATCGCGACCATTTCATGTTGATGTTCTTTCATCCATTCGATCAATTCTTCAACCTCATCATCAGAAGGGAGCTGTTGTTCAGGATGAAATCCGAATGCTGGATAGACATTATTATTTTGTTTTTTAAAATCTAAATTTTTCTTACTAGATTTTAAGTCCATTGAAACAGAAATGATTGCTTCGATTTCGTGACTTTCTGTACTATTTACTATTTCTTCTCTTTGACTAGCATCATAAGAATCTAAATGAATATGAGCATCTATCATTTTCATCGTACTACTCCTTTTCTAAAGCCAAATAGATTTTTCTTTTCCACGCCGTAAATTCGTCGCTTAATAATAATTCTTTTTTTCGTGGTCTTGGAAATGGCACAATGATTTCTTCTTTGATTTTGGCGGGCTTGTCAGAAAATATATAAATTCGATCAGACAATAGCAGCGCTTCATCAATATTATGTGTGACTAATAAAATAGATCGTCGTTGCTTTTCCCAAATGGATAAAAGCCATTGTTGCATTTCAAGTCTAGTAAATTCATCTAAGGCTGAAAAAGGCTCGTCCATACACATAAAAGATTGCGGTGCTAGTAGCAATCTTAAAAATGCAACTCTTTGTTTCATCCCACCAGATAGTTCATGAGGGTAAGCATTTTCATAGTTTTCTAACCCTGTCTTTTTAAGCCAATCTCTCGCTAACGTTTCGTCAGGTTTATGCTTTAATTCCTGCGATAAAACAATATTTTTCAATACCGTTCTCCAAGGTAGAAGCGCATGATCCTGTGGCATAAAACTAATGTGACCAAGTTCACCATTTATGATTGATCCATTTAACTTTATTTCTCCAGAGTCCGGTTTTAATAAACCACCTATTAGATGGAACAATGTACTTTTCCCACTACCAGATGGACCTAAAATGGAAACAAATTCTCCTTCATTTACATAAAGAGAAATATTGTCTAGTACTTGTTGATTACTACCATAACCCTTTGATAGTTGTTCCACTTGTAATGTCATTTCTGTTTCTCTCCTTTAATTTTCCATTTAACAGTAAATCGCTCAATCATTACAATAAGGAAGAAGAACAGCATACTTAAAAGCATAATGACAAAAATGGAAACAAATACTCGATCTGTTCTAAATGACGATGAAGCTAGCGTCATATATACTCCAATTCCTGATTTTGCTCCAAGCCATTCTGATATTACTGCTCCCATTACACTATATGTAGCTGAAATCTTTAAGCCTGAAAAGATTGAAGGTAGAGAAAACGGAAATTCAACTTTCCAAAAAATTTGTGCTTTGGATGCTCCTGCCATTTTCATATAATTTATTAACTCACTTGGTGTTTGTCGAAATCCATCCAATGCTGAAACAGTTATGGGGAAAAAACACACGAGCGATATAATGATTAATTTTGGCAGTACACCAAACCCGAACCAAATAATTAAAAGTGGTGCTAATACAATAATTGGTACATTTTGCGAAAGAATTAATAATGGATAAAAAGCTTTCTTTACACCTGGTATTAAATGCAATAGAAATGCTATTAAAAGTCCAAGCAAGCTACCTATTAACAATCCGATAATCGTTAATTGAATTGAAGATGTTATATGTGGAAGTATAGAATCCAAAGAATGAATTCCTTCTTTAAAGATTGCAATTGGTCCTGGCAATAGCCAAGGCTCTATTTTCCAAATTTTAATACTGAGCTGCCAACAGATTAAAAAAAGCAGGATGACAACAAATGGCTGCCATCCTTTCATATTTTTTCGTTTCATTAACGGTACTTCTCCGTTAACACATCCATTGTAATCCCTTGTGGTTGATAAAGGATTTTCATTTGAGTTATAACATTATGGCAACCTATTTCGATCATTCTTTCATTCATTTTTTGAACAACTTGTAATAATTCATTCAAATCACCTTCCATTGTTGTTTCCAATGGCTGTACTTGATATTTCACACCTGATTCATCAATAATTTTAATCGCTTCATCGACTGCGGGAATGACATCCTCAATATTATTTGTTTTTGGTATTATTTGAACACTCATTAATGTAGTTTTCAATTTTACTCCTCCTTATTTTGGTAAGAATTCATTTGTAAAAGCTTCTTCTGGCTTAAATTTACCTTCTAATAATTTATTTTCAGCTAAAAAATCTGCATAGTTTTTCCAAACCGTTAACTTTTGCTCACCCCAACGATTTGCATCGTCTTTATATTTAGATGCTAACCACTCTTGGCTTTTTTCTACTAAATTTTTATCTAGATCTGGATTATCTTTAAGTAAAATCGCTGCAGCTTCCTTCGGGTTATCAATCGCAAAATTATATCCTTTTGATGCAGCGGCAACAAACGCTTTTACTACTTTCGGGTTTTTACTAATCATTTTTTCGTTTGTAGCTAATACTGGCGTATAGTAATCTAGTTTTTTACTATAATCTGTTAAATAAATCATATTTAACTTCTCTCCACGAAGCTCAGCTTCAATACCTGTCCATCCTTGATAAATCCAAGCAAAGTCGATATCTCTTTTTACAGCTGTAAAGAAATCAGCATCGCCCATATTAACGATATTTAACTTATTAACATTCGCATGTTCTTCTGACATAAGTGATTTTAAAACGGCTTTTTCAACCGGTGAACCCCATCCACCATATGTTTTTCCAACGAAATCTTTTGGAGACGTAATTTCTTTTTTCGCAGGCGATGCAAAACCAGAAGTATTATGTTGAATAACTGCTGCAATTGAAACAATTGGTACATTTTGAACTCTAGCCTGTGTAATTGACTCTTGATAAGAAACGCCAAAATCCGCTTTACCTGAAGCAACTAATTGATCTGCTCCTGTTTCTCCTGGACTAATAATATCTACATCAAGGCCTTGTTCCTTAAAATATCCTTTTTCTTTCGCAACAAATAGCCCCGTATGATTTGTATTTGGTGTCCAATCTAGTACGACTGTCACCTTTTTTAATTGCTTGCTCTTTCCACTAGTCGCGGTTTTACTTTGACCACACCCAGTTAACATTAAACAAATAGCTACTAAAAAAACTACTAATCTTTTCATTTACTAATACTCCCTTTTGTTTTTGGTTTATACAAAAATAAAACGCCCGGATAGTAACCCGGACGTTAATGCGCTGTAAAAAACATATCTAAAAAGAGATACTGTTCCCTACGCTGGCATCACCCAGATCAGGTTCTAAGAGTCAACATCTTAAGGATGTTATCTCAGCCAGCAACACTGGCACCTCCACATTTTTCTCATATAAACTTTTCATCATAAATATAACAGATAATGATTGAATTTACGAACTATTTTTAACCTACGTTTAATTGTTTTAATAGTCTGTTAATACAAGCTATTTAACGATAAGATTTTGTCATATTTTAAATGAGATTATTAAACAAAAATATCATTTCTTATAGTAAAATCTTACTTGAATATCGAATATACTACATCATCAAATTATGATTAAAATGAGGGGATTTTTTGAATAAACCAATCGGAGTCATAGACTCAGGAGTTGGGGGCTTAACAGTTGCCAAACAAATTATAAGACAATTACCTAAGGAAGATATAGTATACCTAGGCGATACTGCTAGATGTCCATATGGATCACGACCATATGAGGAGATCAGGGAATTCACTTGGGAAATGACTAATTTTCTTTTAGAAAAAGACATAAAAATGTTAGTCATCGCCTGCAATACTGCCACTTCAGTAGTATTAAGTGAAATGAGAGAAAAACTTCAAATCCCAGTAATAGGTGTTGTGCACCCTGGTGCCAGAGCTGCAATAAAATTAACACAAAACGATCAAATCGGTGTAATTGGTACGAATGCTACTATAAATAGTAAAGCCTATCATGGCGCACTAAAACGAATTAATGACAAAGTGATAATTAAAGGTTTGGCTTGTCCAGAGTTTGCTGGAATCGTCGAAAATGGGGACTACAATAAACCTGAAATATTTGAGATTGTTAAACAAACTCTTACCCCACTTTTAGATTCAACTATTGATACACTAATACTTGGATGTACGCACTACCCTTTATTAAGCCCAATCATTCAAAAGGTGATGGGTCCTTCTATTCAGCTCATCAGCTCCGGCGATGAAACAGCATTAGAAGTCAGTGCAATACTCGATCAACAAAATATTTTATCTAATTCCGAAAACACTATACATGAATTTTATACAACTGGAGATCCAATCGTTTTTAGTAAAATAGCTTCCTCTTTGTTCCAAGAGCCTTTGGAAAATGTAAAACATATAAAACTATAAGAGTTCTAAAGTGAACTCAATAAAAAAGAAAACCAACAAAGTAAACATTTGTTGGTTTTTGTATTTTTAAATTGCAAACGCTCATCAATTTAATCAAATTTAATCTTTTGTATTACTTGAAAAATAATCTTTCAGCATCGCATTATTCTTTACAATATCATCTAATGTATATTGATCTAAAACTTGTAAAAATTGATCCAATGCGTTATTAAATATATGTTTTAAAGAACAAACAGGCGTAATAACACAAGTACCGCCATGCTCAAAACATTCTACAATATTAAAGTCTTCTTCGGTTTTACGGATTATTTCTCCGATGTTTATTTCCGCTGGCAATTTAGCTAAACGAATTCCACCATTTCTGCCACGTATAGTCTCGATATAGCCCATCTTACCTAAATTATAGATTATTTTCATTAAATGGTTTTTAGATATACCATAGGCTTCAGCGATGTCTTTTATATTAACTAATTTTTCACGCGGTTCAGAGGATAGAAATATTAGTACACGAAGAGAGTAATCCGAATAAGTTGTTAAACGCATAACTTGTCCTCACTAATTTATTTTGATTAATCATAGCATAATTGTGAACATTTTTTAAACTTTTATGTATTTTTTCGAAAAAAGTTCAAAAAGATGTATTTAACATATTGCTTTAACCGATATCAAGGACTAAGATAAAGATGTATTTATTATACTACTTTAAAATGTATATAGGGGGATTTTCCATGCTTTCTCAAAAAACAATCGATATTATTAAATCAACTGTTCCTGTTTTAGAGGTAACAGGTACAGAGATCACTTCCGTATTCTATAAAAATTTATTTACAAATCATCCTGAATTATTAAATGTATTCAATCATACGAATCAACAAAAAGGTAGACAACAAACCGCTCTTGCTAATACTGTTTTAGCTGCAGCTCAAAATATTGATAAACTAGAAACAATTATACCTGTTGTAAAACAAATAGCACAAAAACACCGTAGTCTTTTAGTTAAAGCTGAGCATTATCCAATCGTTGGGCAACACTTACTTGGTGCAATTAAAGAAGTACTTGGTGATGCTGCAACTGAAGAAATACTTGGTGCTTGGGGCGAAGCTTATGGAATTATAGCTCAAGTGTTTATTGATATTGAAAAGGAAATGTATAATGAAGCTGCCACTCAAGAAGGCGGTTGGTCAGAATTTAAAGAGTTTACAGTAATTAATAAAGTAGAAGAAAGTGATGTAATTACATCATTCCACTTAAAACCTAAAGATGGATCTTCAGTTCCTACTTTCCTATCTGGACAATATATTACTGTTCGTTCACAAATTCCTGGTGAAGAGTACTTATCAAATAGACAATATAGTTTATCTGATGCGCCTGGTAAAGAATACTTTAGAATTTCAGTTAAAAGAGAAGCTGAAGAAAATCAACCTTTAGGAAAATTCTCAAATTATCTACACAATCAAGTTAATGTTGGTGACACATTAGAACTTACTGCTCCAGCTGGAGACTTCACAATAAACACGGAAAATGCTTCAGATGTTGTTTTCCTTAGCGGTGGAGTTGGAATTACACCATTAATTAGCATGGCTAAATCAATTGCAGCTAGTCAACCAAATCTTCAAGTTAGCTTCATAAGCGCTTCAAGAAACGGAAAATTACAAGCATTTGAAAATGAACTAAACGAATTAAAAGAACAATTAGCAAATTACAATTTAACATTTGTTTACGAGAACCCTTCTGAGGAAGACCTTAAAAATAGCAACTTTAAAAAGCAAGGTTATATTGATACAGAATGGTTAAAAAACAATATTAAATCAAACAATGCAGATTATTATGTATGTGGTCCAGTACCATTCTTAAAATCTATTATTACAAGCTTAAAAGAATTAGGCATCAATGATACTCAAATTCATTATGAATTCTTTGGACCATCAATGAGCTTGGACACTGAACCAAAAAGCCTTGAAACTCAAGGCTAATATTTAAAAAGGGATGCTCAAAAGCTTGAGCATCCCTTTTTACCTGCGTTCTAATACTATAGCAACTCTTTTTAAAATCGTAGGAATCGTAAAACTACCAAAGAATGCGATTAGATCACTTGAGTAGTATTTTTTTAGCGATCCATATACTAAGCCACTAAGCATCATATCGTACAAAAAGAATCGACCGAAATCACGTTTCGTTATAACCATAAAGACGATTGGTGCATTTCTTGTTGTAAGAATAAGCCCACCTTCTTCTATGAAAATTAATCATTTAACAAAAATGAAAACTACTATTTTATTTACGTGGTAAATACCAATAATATTTTTCAATCTCTTCTTTTAATTTACGCATTCCCATTTTTTCTAAAACTCTAATTGAGGCATAATTGTAAACAGAACAAATAGCGATTATTTTTGTGACATTCGCTTTCTGTAGTCCCCACTTGCAAAAAGCCTTGCCCATTTCAGTAGCATAACCTTCCCCTTGATAATTAGGCGCAATACTATAGCCGATTTCCATTACCCCATTTTCGTCAGGACCGCCTTTAAATCCCATGTCTCCAATAATTAACTTATCTCTTTTATGGATGATCATTCCTTCATACTCTTCTTCTTTAGGATGCGTTTGAAAACGTGAAATTTTATAAGGAAATAGATTTTTATATACCGGAATTGGCCATCCACTGGCAAATCGATAATTCTGCTTTTCAATTTCTAATTCATTTTCACCATTTAAAACAGAAACCATAGCGTCTGCTGTAAAGGTCATTAATATTAAATTTTTAGTTTCAGTGATTAACATTAAATTACTCCTGTTTACTTGATTTTATTGATTACGGACTACTGCTTTCCTTTAAAAAATATTCTAGAAATTACTAATCCAATTAGACCAAGCAAAATAAATAAACCAGCTCTTACTAATAAAGTAATATTTGGTAAATCTATTAAAACAAGTTTCCCTAATGTGAGTAATAATAAACCTATACCAATATAAGTCCACACTTTAAACTTTTTAAGGTTTCCTAGACTCATAGCTACGATCGAAAGCAAGATCCAACTTATATTAATTGATAGCCGAATTGTATTATCAGACTGATTTAGCATAATTATTTGTACAATCTGTGTTACAAGTGCAATGAGAATAATTGTAATTACTAATGAACCACTTATTAAAGTAGACTGCTTTTCTTCTCCATTCTTATAAGTCAAAATGACAATCGCAATAAGGGCAATGATTAATACAACCCAATTCATTGTTTCAAATGACCATAAAGATTCGATTGGAACGGTTAAAATAGATATTCCCACTGGTATGAATGTCATGGCTGCTATGATTAATTTCAACAAATCACGATATTTTATATAGAATAAATAAGTGAGTAATGCCTGAATAATTAATACCGTCTTTAATAAATCACCTGATATGCTGTCTAAGCAAAAGAATGCAAAAGCTAAAAGAAAATTCGTTGAAAATGCAAAGAAAAGATCTGATTTCTTCTTATATAAAATACTTAACAATAAATATCCTACACAAAATAAAACCAATATTGTTGTTCTTGTCTGGTCTTCATAAGCGCTAAAAACCCATCCTATTGTTAAAATAAAACTAGTGTGAAGTATTAATATTTGTTTTCTAATTGCAATCTTAGATTGTAACAATAAAACTAGCAAACTAATATGTTGTACGATTATACTAATTGCAAAATAATTAAAACCATTCATACTCAAATTAAATAGAGCCACAATTAAGTAAGATAGATGTAGTAAAATAACGGATGAGAAATAGATAAATTTATACTTCTTAACTGTCGCATAAAACATGAAGCATAAATAAATTGCTGTTTCATAGATTGAAAAAAATAAATAGTTTGGTGAATTACTTTTAACTAAGTAAGGTACGAATACAGCCCCTATAATACTGATCATTCCAATTACTTCTGATTTGTATTTATCCATTGAATAAAACCCAACGCATACCCAAACAATTAATAATGTTAAAGCCATTGTTGAACCAATCATTTGATATAAATGATGCATAGCAAACGTCGTTAAAAACAGTACTGGCAATACACCACCAATTAACGATTGACCAAGTGTTACACGTTTTTTAATCATTTGTCTATTTCCATACCAGTATAAAGCGATTGCAATAATAAATCCTATTCCAACTTTAGCGTACTTATTTAAAACACCATAATCCGATGCTGCCTTAAATCCCCACATCACCCCAAGAATAAAAATAAAGATAAAAAATCTTGGTAACCATTTTTGAAAAATAAGTGCCTCATAATCAACCTTTTCAATTTCGACTCTTTTTTCAGGTTGCTTATATACCGGTGTTTTTTGTGGTTTAGCACTACTTACTTTATGTTGATTTACTTGTTTAGCCATATTTGTAGATTCTTTTGAATGTAAAAGAAATTCAATTTGCTTCTTCATTTCTTTAACTTCTTCTTCAAGTTTTTCTACTTTTGTTTGTAGATCTTGATTCGAGTTATCCACCTGCACCACCTCTTATCATAATTATGAATTTAATTTAAACTAAATAACTTAAAAGACATACATCATATAAGTTCAATATTTTTAAAACAAATCCTATTAAAAAATCCTAACTTTGCAAATTTCGTCATATTTCCCAGAAAATAAGATCACTTACTCAACCTCATACTTATTATAGGACATAAAAAAAATCCTCTATTATAAAAATAGAGGATTTAGTGAATTAAAACATAATTCTTTCTAGTTTTTGTTGCTTAACCATTTCTAAGAAGCTTTCAAATGATTGAGTACCAATATCTCCTTCGCCACGTTTGCGAATAGCTACTGCATTGTTTTCAACTTCTTGATCACCAACTACTAACATATATGGTAGTTTTTGAAGTTGTGCTTCACGGATTTTGTATCCAATTTTTTCACCACGTAAGTCAGCTTCTACACGGATACCTGCAGCTTTTAATTGATCAGCAAGTTTTTGTGCATATTCATTGTGTACACTTGAAATTGGTAATACAGCTACTTGAACTGGCGCTAACCATAATGGGAATGCTCCCGCAAAATGTTCAGTTAAGATTCCTAGGAAACGGTCAATTGAACCATAGATTGCACGGTGGATAACAACTGGACGTTCTTTTTGGTTATCTTCATTAACATAAGTTAAATCAAATTTCTCAGGCATTTGGAAATCTAACTGAATTGTAGCACATTGCCAGCTACGCTTTAATGCATCTTGAATATGGAAATCGATTTTCGGACCATAGAATGCACCGTCGCCTGGGTTTAATTTAAAGTCTAAGTTCTCAGATTTAAGAACATTTTCTAAAGCTTGCTCTGCTGAGTTCCATAACTCTTCTGATCCCATTGAATCTTCTGGACGAGTTGATAATTCTACTTTGTAAGTGAATCCGAATACGCCATAAATTTCTTTAATTAAGTTAATTACTTCAATAATTTCGCCTTCAATTTGGTCTGGACGACAGAAGATATGTGCATCATCTTGAGTGAAAGTACGAACACGCATCATACCATTTAAAGCACCAGAATATTCATGGCGGTGAACTTGACCGTTTTCACACATACGAACTGGTAGATCACGGTAAGAATGTAATTTATTTTTATAAACTAACATATGACCTGGGCAGTTCATCGGTTTTAACGCAAACTTAGTTTCATCTACTTCAGTAAAGTACATATTTTCATGGTAGTGGTGCCAGTGACCTGATTGCTCCCATAATCTTTGATTCATAATGAACGGTGTACGAACTTCTTTATAATCTTTTGAAGTTTGTAATCCGCGCTCATATTGCTCTAATTCATTACGGATAATTGTACCTTTTGGTAAGAAGAATGGCATACCAGGTGCTTCTTCAGAGAACATGAATAATTCAAGCTCTTTACCTAATTTACGGTGATCACGTTTTTTAGCTTCTTCTAATAAATGTAAATGCTCTTCTAATTCTTTCTTGCTTGGGAAAGCAGTACCATAAACTCGTTGTAGCATTTTATTATTAGCATCGCCTCTCCAATACGCACCCGCAACTGATAATAACTTAATTGCTTTTACACGGCCAGTTGTTGGAACATGTGGTCCACGGCAAAGGTCTACGAATTCACCTTGAGTATACATTGAAATAACAGCATCTTCAGGTAAATCACGGATTAACTCTAATTTAAATTCATCATCTAACTCAGTAAAGAATTTAATCGCTTCATCACGGCTAACTTCTGAACGAGTTATTGGTAAATTTTCTTTAATAATTTTTTCCATTTCTTTTTCAATTTTCGGTAGATCTTCTACTTTAATTGAAACTGGCAGATCAATATCATAGTAGAAACCATCTGCAGTTACAGGACCAACGCCAAATGCAGCTTTTTGATCTTTGTATAAACGTTTTACTGCTTGAGCTAAAATATGCGCTGAACTATGACGCATCATTTCTACGCCATCTTTATCATCTTGTGTAATGATTTGAACTTCGCAATCTTCAGTAATAGCTGTATTTAAATCAACTAATTTTCCATTAATTTTTCCACCAAGTGCTTTTTTCTTTAAGCTAATGGAGATTGAACCCGCGAAATCTTCAACTGTTGTGTTTTGTTCCACCTCGCGAATTGATCCATCTGGTAATTTAATTGAAATCATTTAAGTTCACTCCTTTTTCATATTAATTTTGACAATAAAAAAAGAGCACACTCGTAGGGACGAATGTGCTCGTGGTTCCACCCTAATTTAATGTACACAAAAATAAGTATACAAAATCTCAACGTTTTAACGGTCTACACCGATAGTAGTTACTTGTAATAAAATTACGTTCCCCACTATAGCTACAAGGTGGTAAGTCATTCAACGTATAGAGAATTCTCGCACCAAATGAATTCCTCTCTTACTATCGTCTTGAACGCTCTTGTCCTTGATTATTGCTTATCCTTATTCTTATAAAAGTATTATATAGAATGTCATTAAATACTTCAAGTACTCAAATTAATTTAATTGTTTTATCATTCTATGCCATCTTTAAACAGTATGTGATAAATTCACTAAGTTTAAACACTAACTGAATATTTTAATTCACTTAAAAATTTTTCTTTCCAATCATTCTTCCATTTTTCACTTCGCCCTGTATGATGATTAATATTTACTAAAGCATTACGTCCAGTAAAGCAAATTTCACCATTAGGATTAATTCCCATATAGTGGAGATCAATAGATGAGTTTCCAACGTTAGCAATTTTTACAAATACATTTATTTTTTCACCAAAATATACTTGTTGCAAGAAATCGCATTGTAAATCAGCGACAACTGGAATAATCTCACTATGATTTGCCACCCATTCTTGCATTAGTCCTAAGTAATTCAAGTACTCTATACGTGCTTCTTCAAAATAAACAAACGGCACTGTATTATTCATATGTCCAAACAGATTCGTCTCACTAAATCGAACTGTTATTGTAATATTAAAAGTAAATTCAGATTGCCATTCTTTTAAATTTGAAACATAATCCATTTTCCCCATGCTGTCCGCCCCCTAACTTACTATATTATAACACTATTCGATTTAAAAGAATGAATATTCATTCAATTTTTAGGGGGGCAGGGTTAAGATGAATTCTTATCCCCTCTTACAATCGTCTTAAAAATTTTGGTGGATATAATTTCCATATTTATACGTAATTCGTTTAAAATGATTGTTTCGCATCCAGGCATCTACCCTTTTCTCAAAAAGTTCCCCACCATAAATTGGATATCTTTCGGAAACGGCATTTTTTTCGTTATAAATTTTATTTTTAAAATCCTTCGTCCTAATAAAGTAACATTGATCTGAAAAACCGTGACCGATATAAAAATTTACATCTTCATCGATCGATTCCTGTATCGCTTCAATTATATTTCCATTCCAAATAGGATTCGCCACTTTAATTCTCTCATCCTCTTGAAATTTTAAAATAGATGATTCAATCCAATTAAATGGCCTTTCTAAAATTGAATCACTAGAAAAGTGCAACAAATATTCTGTATTACAAAGATAAATACTGACTAGTTCAGAAATTGAATAATAATAACCTCCTTTAAAGCTATCCTTATCAATCTCAAAAAAATTTAGAGCCTCTCTTGAAAAATCTTCAACGACTACATAAGATGTTAAAACATCTCTTGCAACAAGTATATCCGCATACTTACTAACTTCATTTACATTTTCAACATTATTTATATAAAGGATTTTTTCTTTAAATTGAAATTGATTATAATCAATCATCTTTTCTAACCGATCCGTTTTTAGAAGTATTCTCCAATCTTTTTCGTAACACTTCGTTTCAAAAGTTACTTGATTAGGTTGCACTTAATTCACCTCCACAAAAGAGAACAGGCTTAAAGAAGAAATAGGTAAAGTTCATAAAAATGCTAATTTCTGCCTTTTAAATATTGATATGATTTCGATACGGAGTTTATTAGAAATATTTTTTAGAGCATAGGCTCTGTTAATTTATACTGTTGATTTTTAAACAAGGCTCTGTTATAAAAAATTGTTGATTTTCTTATACAACTGATGGCAGTTTAGTTGAAGAAGGTGTTAACACCTAAGAATCGAAATTGTATAGTAAAACTGATGTGAAGTAGGTGGAAGGATGGATATATCTATTCGTCTTAGTAAAATAAATTTCTCAACATTTTTGGGACAAAAGGTTAATGAGGTTATCCAAGTTGGGGCAGAGTTTATAAAGGTTATGTTTGAAAATGGAAATATAAATGTTGAATGTTCTTGGAGATTAAGAAATCAGAACGGCATTCTAGTGGGTTGTAATGAACAAAGTGAAACTGATTTTCTTACAATTTTAAAGAATCATTTATTAAATACTTCAATAACAAATATATATCACTTTGAACAAACTGAAGATTTAATAATTGAATTTGATAAGAATTTATTTTTAGACTTATTTGCTGATTCAACCTCTTTTGAACAGTATCAACTGTATCAAGGAGAGAGATTATTTTTGATTGGTAAATAATGTGCTTATTCAACAAAAGAATGCGTTAGCCAACCATGAAGCTCAAAATTCGGAACTTCACAACAGTGAATGGGAGTTTATATCGTTCTCCCATAGTAGTTGAAGATGAATACAAAATATACTATTAAATTGAATTCATTGTTAATTAAGAAATTCATCTAGGTATCACTTTCGTTTTTATTGATTTATAGTATTGTGGTGGATGGAACAGTTTCCTTACCAGATTCAAAAAAGTCGATTCCTACAACACGAAATCGACTGGACATCTTATATCTAATGAATAATCTATCCGATTCTTAAAATCGTTATTGCTGCTGATATTGAATCATTGGATCCAATAGAGTCGGAAACAATTGGCATAGGGAAACCATCTGCTGCCTTTAATCTCAAAAATGCACCTGCGGGAATACTTATGATAACTGCCATTGTAGTACCATCATTTTGTGAATAAAGAGTTGATGGTGTAACTTCAGTACCATTTACTTCAAGTACAAAAGCTCCCGTTCCATTATAATTAGTAAATGCTTCTATTAAATAAAATCCAGCAGGCGTAATGTCAATTTTTGTTGCGTCTATTCCATCAATTACAATCCCACCGGAAGTTGTAATACTCTCCCATATAACATATGGTGATAGCACAGTCAAAGTTTGGTCTGAATTTCGACGAACATACGCAAACGGGGAATTATTTGCTGTTCCAGTAGCACCCGTTGATCCTGTTGCCCCAGTCGATCCTGTTGCTCCTGTTGCTCCTGTTGCTCCTGTTGCTCCTGTTGCCCCCGTTGGTCCTGTTGCTCCTGTTGCTCCTGTTGCTCCTGTTGTTCCTGTTGCCCCTGTTGCTCCTGTTGGTCCTGTTGCTCCTGTTGCTCCTGTTGCCCCTGTTGCTCCTGTTGCTCCTGTTGGTCCTGTTGCTCCTGTTGCCCCTGTTGCTCCTGTTGCTCCTGTTGCTCCTGTTGCTCCTGTTGCTCCTGTTGCCCCTGTTGTTCCAGTTAACCCTGTTGCTCCTGTTGTTCCAGTTAACCCTGTTGCTCCTGTTGTTCCAGTTAACCCTGTTGCTCCTGTTGCTCCTGTTTTACCTCTTTTTCCTCTTTCGCCTTCTTTACCCCTAGGTCCTCTAGGGCCCGGACAACAACAGCACTTTTGGCAACTATGGCAATCTCGACAATGGCAATCACATTTAAAACCGCAATGTCTTGAGTCTTTGCAGTTACAATTTTTTTTGCTATCTTCTTTCCCCAAAAAATCACCCATTTCTATTAATAATTGGGCTTGTCCTTAAATGAATTATTTCTTTCTATTTATAGATACAATCTATTAATATGTAATTTTTAAACGTTTGATTGGTATGTTAGACTAATAATTTTCTGGGAATATTTTACATTTGACTACTAATACTTTAAGAGATTATCTTAATAGCTTATTCCACTAACCTGCCAGTTAGTACAATAAGAAAATCAACACACTACTTTAAAATAGCCAAAGCAAAAAAAAGCATGTTCATAAGAACATGCTTTTTTAGAGAATTAAATTTCATCGCTTCCAAAGAAGTCTTTGAAAGATTGAATTGTAGTTGCACGGTTTAACGCTGCAATTGAAGTTGTTAAAGGAATACCTTTTGGACAAGATTGTACGCAGTTTTGTGAGTTACCACAGTTTGAAAGTCCACCGTCTCCCATGATTGCGTGTAAACGTTCTTCCTTATTCATTTCTCCAGTTGGATGAGCGTTAAATAAACGAACTTGTGAAAGTGGTGCAGGTCCAATAAAGTTCGATTTACTATTAACGTTTGGACAAGCTTCTAAACATACACCACAAGTCATACATTTTGATAATTCATAAGCCCATTGACGTTTTCTTTCTGGCATTCTTGGTCCAGGACCTAAGTCATGCGTTCCATCAATTGGAATCCATGCTTTAACGCGTTTTAAAGAGTCGAACATACGACTACGATCGACTTGTAAGTCACGTACTACAGGGAATGTGCTCATTGGCTCTAGACGAATTGGTTGTTCCAATTTATCAATAAGTGCAGAACATGATTGTCTTGGTTTTCCATTGATAACCATTGAACATGCTCCACAAACTTCTTCAAGACAGTTCATATCCCAAGAAATTGCAGTCGTTTCTTTTCCATTAGCGTCAACAGGGTTTTTACGAATTTCCATTAATGCCGAGATTACGTTCATATTCGGACGATAAGGGACAGTAAATGTTTCTTCATATGGTGCAGTATTTGGTGAATCTTGACGTTTAACGATTACCGTAATTGTCTTTTCAGCAGTCATTGTTCCATTATGCATTTGCTTTGTCCTCCTTCTTCTTAGAATAATCACGTTTTCTTGGTTCAATTAATGAAGTATCTACATCTTCGTAATGGAAAAATGGTGAATTTGTCTTCTCATCAAATTTAGCCATTGTAGTTTTTAAGAAATCCTCATCATTACGGTCTGGGAATTCTGGTTTATAGTGAGCTCCACGGCTTTCATTACGGTTATAAGCACCTAAAGTGATAACACGTGATAAGTGAAGCATGTTTTCAAGTTGACGAGTAAATGAAGCACCTTGGTTACTCCATTTAGCTGTATCATTGATATTAATGTTTTGATAACGCTCATAAAGCTCTTGAATTTTCTCATCAGTTTTTAATAAGCGATCATTGAATCGAACTACAGTAACGTTATCTGTCATCCATTCTCCAAGTTCCTTATGAAGAAGGTATGCATTTTCTTTACCGTCCATTTTATAAATGCGATTCATTTTTTCTTTTTCTTCATTAGCATTTGCTTCATATACAGAAGAAGAAACATCATCTGAAGATTTCGCTAAACCATTTACGTATCTTACAGCATTTGGTCCAGCAACCATTCCTCCATAAATAGCAGAAAGTAATGAGTTAGCTCCTAAACGGTTTGCTCCGTGCATTGAGTAATCACACTCACCAGCTGCAAATAATCCAGGGATTGTAGTCATTTGGTCATAATCAACCCATAATCCACCCATAGAGTAGTGAACTGCTGGGAAAATTTTCATTGGAACTTTTTTCGGATCATCACCTGTGAATTTTTCATAAATCTCGATGATTCCACCAAGTTTTACATCAAGTTCATGTGGATCTTTATGTGAAAGATCTAAATACACCATGTTTTCGCCATTGATACCAAGTTTGTGGTCAACACATACAGAGAAAATTTCACGTGTAGCAATGTCCCTTGGTACAAGGTTACCGTATGCAGGATATTTCTCTTCTAAGAAATACCATGGTTTACCATCTTTATAAGTCCATACTCGTCCACCTTCACCACGAGCACTTTCACTCATTAAACGGTTTTTATCATCTCCAGGAATTGCAGTTGGATGGATTTGAATAAATTCACCATTTGAGTAAATCGCACCTTGGCGGTATACAGCTGCAGCAGCTGAACCAGTATTGATAATTGAGTTTGTAGTTTTACCAAAAATAATTCCAGGGCCACCAGATGCCATAATTACAGCATCCGCAGGGAAGCTTACGATTTCCATTGATGTTAAGTTTTGTCCGACGATACCACGACAAACGCCTTCATCATCAACAGCAACTCTTAAAAATTCCCAACCTTCATACTTTTGAACAAGACCTTCAGATTCGTAACGACGAACTTGCTCATCTAATGCGTATAATAATTGTTGCCCAGTCGTAGCACCAGCAAATGCTGTACGGTGATGTTGCGTTCCACCGAAACGACGGAAGTCTAATAGTCCTTCAGGCGTACGGTTGAACATTACACCCATACGGTCCATCATATGAATGATACCAGGTGCTGCTTCTGCCATCGCTTTTACTGGTGGTTGGTTTGCTAAGAAATCCCCACCATAAATTGTATCATCAAAATGCTCCCATGGAGAGTCACCTTCACCTTTTGTATTAACAGCCCCATTAATTCCACCTTGAGCACATACAGAATGTGAACGTTTTACAGGAACTAATGAGAATAAATCTACTTTTGTACCAGCTTCAGCGGCTTTAATTGTTGCCATAAGACCAGCTAGTCCGCCACCGACGATAATTATTTTCCCACTCATGACTATATCTCTCCTTACAAGTTCGCTAGTGTTGGATCAATGAATGCAAAGATAGCACGTAATCCAACGAATGTTAATAAAACGAAAACACCTAATGTTACATATGTTGAAATACGTTGTGATCTAGGTGTTACAGTGATTCCCCAAGATACGAAGAACGACCATAATCCATTAGCAAAGTGGAAAATTGTTGAAATTACACCTACTATATAGAAAACTAACATAAATTTTGAATTGAAAATATCAGCCATCATATTATAGTCAACTGTTGCTCCCATTTGAGCAGCAATACGTGTTTGCCACACGTGCCAAGTAATAAAAATTAGAGTAACTACGCCAGAAATACGTTGGAATAAATATAACCAGTTACGTAAATATCCATAATTTTTAACATTGCTAGTACCTGTGAATGCGATGTAAAGTCCATAAACCGCATGGTATAAAATTGGTAAGAAAATTACAAAAATTTCTAAAAAATAGCGGAATGGTAAATTCGCCATAAATTCTGCAGCTTTGTTGAATGATGATGCTCCATTTGTCGCAAAATGATTGACAACTAAGTGCTGTGTTAAAAAGATTCCAACTGGAATAACTCCTAGCAATGAATGAAGTTTTCTAAAGAAAAACTCCCTTCCATTCTTGTTGCTCATGTAAACCCCTGCCCCCTTTAGTTTGTACACATGAAAATTTAATTCTTCTATTACTCTTAAAAAATAATAAAAAGTAATACTGCATAAAAAGTCGAAATTTTTATGACATTTATCTACAAACCATTTTACTCCTGATAATATAGCAGGTCAAGAAAACGCGTACATTTTTCTTTACTGAAAAAACTTCTCATTTAGTTTGTTTATCTGTACTGTATAGAGCCTTCCAATTATTGCTATCAACGTTTCCAAATATTGTTTTTCTTATTGAATTTTGTATATAATAAAAACATGTTTTTTAGGAAGAGGAGTTGTTATCCGACTATGACGAACGACATTAATATTGAAGATATAAATATTCCGGGAAATATTTCTGGTTTTGGCTATGAACTTATACGCGATGATCTATTAAACGATTTACTAGGAAAAGATCAACATGATATTTTATATTGGGCGGGTAAAATGATTGCCAGAAAATATCCCTTAGCGACATTTGAAGAAATTATCGAGTTCTTTGAAAGAGCAGGATGGGGTACTCTTACTGTTGAAGAAGAAAAGAAGCAAGAAGTTCATTTAACATTATCGTCTGAGTTAATTACATACAGAAATGAGCATAAAAAGAACGTTTCTTACCAATTAGAAGCAGGATTCCTAGCGATGCAAATTGAACAGCAAATAGACGTCATTGCTGAAACATATGAAGAACAAAGTAAAAGAGGCCACAAAGTAAAATTCCAAGTAAAATGGGATTTAAAAGATCCAATTACAAAAAAATAAAAATAACCACAAGGCATTTTTCCTTGTGGTTATTTTTATTACAAAAAAACACAAAATCCCCCTCATCTGCCCTTACAAACCTTTTCACTCATTATTACACTACCTTTATTCTGAATTCCCTATTCCCTGGCCTTCCTCACTTTTCCTGCACATAATCTCTTCCTCGATACTTACTTCGTTTTTACGTTTAACTCCTTTAATAATAGAATTAGTGAAAAATAAACAAATAAAAACAAAAAACAAAATGGTGAGTATTAATAGCACAAGCTGTAGCACAATTTCTCCATATCCGTATAAAATTAAACTATGCATCATTATTAATACCTCCTACTATTCAATTCTAACATTCGACACCCTTTCTTAATTTACAGAATATTTACTTAATTTATTCGATTAAGTCACAAAAAAACCCTTTTATGCGTCCTCTCAATACTCTATGGCTTTAAATGATTATAGTGATTATTTTGTTAAATTCACTATTTAGCCGTTTTATAGAAAGATTGGTTTGCCTAAAAGGGTTTTTATTTACTATTTAATTTTCTACTGCTACTTCTTCATTGATACGATTTAATTCATATCCTTCATGAAGCGCATGTACTGCTTCTTGTAATTTTGATTTAGGAATAACAGTTGACACTTTAATCTCAGATGTACTAACCATTTTTACGGGAATATCACTGTCAGCTAAAAATTTAAACATTTTCGCAGCTACACCTGGATTTGAAACCATTCCACTACCAACAATTGAAACTTTAGCAAGTTCGCTTTCAAAATCAAATGAACGATAACCTAAAAATTCTTTCTTTGACTCTAGGACTGTAATTGCTTCCAACATATTTTCTGATTTAATTGAAAATGAAAGATTTACTAAATTATCAGATGTTACACTTTGAATAATAATATCAACATCAATACCTTCAGTTGCTAATAAAGTAAAGATTTTAGGTAATAAATCTACATGATTATTTAAACCGTTTAAAGTCATTCTTGTTACATTAGACTCGAATGCGATTCCTCTTACGACTGATTGTTGTTCCATTTCTTGTTCCTCCCCAATAAATGTACCGATTTCATCATGTTGACTTGATCGTACTTGAATGACTAAATTATAATTTTTTGCGAATTCAACTGCTCTTGGATGTAAAACAGCTGCTCCTAAAGCTGCAAGCTCTAACATTTCATCATACGAGACATGGCTTAATTTCGACGCATTTGGCTCAACTCTAGGATCCGTCGTATAAACTCCTAATACATCAGTATAGATATCACAACGTTCTGCGTTTAAAGCTGCAGCTAAAGCTACTGCAGTAGTATCTGAACCACCGCGGCCAAGCGTTGTAATTTCATTATTTTCACTTAAGCCTTGGAAACCAGCTACGATTACGATATAACCTTCATCAAGCAATTGTTGAATTTTTTCAGTATGAATAGTTTCTATTCGAGCATTACCATGAACAGATTCAGTCTGAATACCTGCTTGCCAACCTGTTAGTGAAATGGCTTTAAACCCTTTAGCTTGGATTGCCATTGCAAGTAATGAAATAGTAACTTGTTCACCTGTTGTAAGTAGCATATCTAATTCGCGCTTATTGTTTTGTGGACTAATTTGTGTTGCTAGACTAACAAGTTCGTCAGTATGATGTCCCATAGCTGAAACAACTGTAACGACTTGATTTCCTTCTTTGTACGATTTGGTTACTGTTTCAGCAACATGCTGTATTCGTTCAATTGAGCCTACTGAAGTACCACCGAATTTCTGAACAATAATTCCCATTTTTCTCATCCTCACTTTTTAACTTAAAAAAGAATACAAAAAAGCGCGTGAAGCAATGTTCACGCGCCTAATTTACAATAAATAAAATAGACAAATCATCAACATCTCTTCAATAGCTCCCCGCATAATTATTAATTATTATGCGACAGTACTACATTTCTTAAATGCAGTCCCAACAAAATGAATTGTGGATTCATTTTATTTCGGCAAAACGTCCTTTCAACTGTCCATCACAACGCCACACGTCTATGACAGCATACTCTTAGGTTTTGCACCTCTATTACGAGAGAAAATCATTTAATTTTAACTAAAATATAAATTATTTTGAAAATAGTGTCAAGATAAAAATATTGGAAGAAACTAAATATCACTCATTATGGAAAAATTGATAGATTCCTTCTGCAACATTTTTTGGTATTTTCGCTGCTATTAACTCATCAATTGTTGCTTCTTTTATTTTTTTAACAGATCCAAAATATTTTAGTAAGGCTTTCTTTCTAGTACCACCGACACCTGGAATGCCATCTAATGCAGATTGAACCATCGATTTACTATGCAACTGACGGTAAAATTCAATCGCAAATCTGTGCACCTCGTCTTGAATTCTTTGGAGTAAAAAGAATTCTTGGCTTTGTCTTCCTAATTGTACAATTTGTGGTGGCTGTCCAATTAACAACTCTGAGGTTCGGTGTTTTTCGTCCTTAACAAGTCCTGCGGTTGGAATGAATAAACCTAATTCATTTTGAAGTACATCCTCTACTGCAGCTAAATGTCCTTTACCTCCATCGACGATAATTAAGTTGGGTAAAGGTAGATTTTCTTTTAATGCTCTAGAATATCTTCTCCTTACAACTTCACGCATTGAATCATAATCATCTGGTCCTACTACAGTTTTAATTTTATATTTTCGATAATCTTTTTTTGACGGTTTTCCATCTATAAATACTATCATTGCTGAAACAGGATTCGTACCTTGAATATTTGAATTATCGAATGCCTCGATTCGATAAGGAGTTTCAATATTTAATATTTCACCTAGTTTTTCAATTGCTTTAACTGTTCTTTCTTCGTCACGCTCGATTAATTTAAATTTTTCACCGAGACCAATTTTGGCATTTTTATTTGCTAATACAACTAATTCCTTTTTTTGTCCTCTTTTTGGTTGTAGAACAGGCACTTTCAGTAATTCTTTTAAAATTTCAGTATCAACTTTGTCTGGTACGAATAATTCTTTCGGCTTTATATTATGAGGTTTTTCATAAAATTGTCCTATAAATGATAGGAACTCTTCCTCTGGCTCATCGTAAATTGGAAAATAAGACACATCTCGTTCAATTAATTTTCCACTTCGAACAAAGAAAACTTGAACACACATCCATCCTTTGTCCACTGCATATCCAAACACATCTCGGTCGACCAAATCACTATTCATCATTTTCTGCTTTTCCATCGTTGCTTCAATTGACACAATTTGATCTCGGTATTCTTTCGCCCGCTCAAAATCTAATTGCTCAGATGCCGCTAACATTTTTGCCTCTAGCTCTTTTCGAATTTGATCTTCTCCTCCATTTAGAAAACGAACAATTTCATTTACTATTTCTTGGTTCATTTGATCCGTTACTTCTTTTACACAAGGCGCAAGACATTGACCAATATGATAATACAAACAAACCTTATCAGGTAATGAAGTACATTTTCGCAATGGATATAAACGATCTAATAATTTTTTCGTTTCATTTGCAGCAGTAGCATTAGGAAAAGGTCCAAAATATTTTCCTTTATCCTTCTTCACATTACGCGTAATTAATAAACGCGGATGTTTTTCAGCAGTAATTTTAATAAAGGGGTATGATTTATCATCCTTTAGCATGATGTTATATTTGGGATCATATTTCTTAATCAAATTCATTTCAAGAATTAATGCTTCCATATTTGAAGAAGTGACAATATATTCAAAATCAGTGATTTCTTGAACTAAACGATACGTTTTACCATCATGAGATCCTGTAAAATATGACCTAACTCTATTTTTTAATACTTTGGCTTTTCCTACATATATAATTGTCCCCTGAACGTCTTTCATTAAATAGCATCCAGGTTGATCTGGTAATAGCGCCAACTTTTCTTTTAACTGATTATTCAATGTCAAACCCCCTTCCGTGCATTTGTACACTTAATATTATAATCTCCATCGTTAAAAACTGAAAATACTTTAATGTAATTAAGAAAAAATTAAGCTTTCTATTATAACTTTAATCTCAATAATAACTAAGAAGAGGAGAATACTAAATGAAAAAAGTTCGAGCGATTCATTTTTGGATTGGTGTTATTGTTTCGGTTTTCTTACTAATCGAATCAACAACTGGAATAATCCTATACTTTAATAAAGGAGGCGAGGAAAGAGGTAGATTTTCTATGCAAGATGGTCAATTCCCTTCAAGTGGCCAGTTAAATGGAAATCAACAATCTAATTCACAAGACGGTGACAACACAAATTTTCAAAATGGACAAACTGGCAACAATACTCAATTCCCAAATTTTCAAAATAGACCTGAGCAATCAGCCTTTTCAGTAAAAAGCTTACATACCGGTATTATTGGTTTAATAAGTGGAATCGGTCTTTTTATTCTTACTGGAACTGGACTGACTTTATCTTGGATTTTGTGGCGAAATAAAAGAAAAACGAAAAAGCGAAGTGAAAAAGTTTCAATGGCTATTTAATGTTTGGTTCATGCCTTAAATATAGATTTTATGCTCTATAAAACAAAAACCATCTAGATTGTAGTGCACCACAATCTAGATGGTTTTTTATTTTATTTAGCTTGAGAAATTAAGAAGTCGCAGTTTCAACTTTAACTTGTTCTTCTTTATTTTCATTATCTCCAGCTTTTCTATTCGTTAATTTAATTGGTTTTAGGAATAAAGTTACTACTGCACCAATTAAAATGAATCCTAAACCTACAAAGAATACTTGGTGTAAAGAATCCATTAAAGATGTTTTAATGATTGGTAACATTCCTTCTAGGATTGGTTTAGGAATTAATTTTTTAGCATCCGCATTAAATAACATTGTAAATACAGATTGAGGTGTTGTATTAATCATGTCTTTAAATTTGTCTACTAATGGAGCAGCTTGTGCTGGTAATTTATTTAAAAATGGAACTAAATCATGATTTAAAAGTGTTCCTGATTTACTGTTCATTACAGCACCTAAAACAGTAGCTCCAAATGTTCCACCGATTGAACGGAAGAATTGGCTTGAAGATGTAACGATCCCTAATTCTTTCTTATCGAAAACTTCTTGTAGAGCTAGTGTAATTGTCGGCATTACTAAACCAATTCCAAGACCCATAACTCCCATAAAAATTGTTGCAATTGTTTTACTTGAATCCATATCTAAAGTTGTTAGCAGATATAAACCTAATGCGATTACGAACATACCTGTAATAATTTGTGGTTTTATCCCAACTTTAAATACAACCTGACCACCGATAATACTTGCAATAATCATTGTTACCATCATCGGCGTCATAATAGTTCCCGATTGAGTTGCACTTGTTCCAACAATACCTTGCATGAAGAATGGTACGAACATGATTGCACCAAACATCGCGATTGTCATAAAGAAACCAATTAAGTTTAATGTTACGAAAGTTCTATTTTTGAATAAATGCATTGGTAAAATTGGCTCTTTAGCTTTATTTTCGACAATAACGAAGCTAACGATTCCAACCACTGCTAAAACAAATAAACCAATGATTTGCCAAGAATTCCAATCATATTTAACTCCGCCTAAGCTTAAAGCAAGTAGTAAGCTTACAACACCAATGATCATCGTAAACATACCAGCAAGATCGAAATTGATTGGGCCAGAATTTTTACGACCTTTTAATCCTAAAGCAATAAAAATTGTTGCAATAATCCCAACAGGAAGGTTAATATAGAAAACCCATTTCCAGTTTAATGAATCAACAATCCAACCACCAATTTGTGGACCAATTACTGACGCTAAACCGTAAATACCACCGAAAACCCCTTGGAATTTCGCACGTTCTTTACCTGTAAATAAATCCCCGATAACAATCATCGCCATCGGCATCATTACTCCGCCACCGATACCTTGAATACCACGGTAAATGATTAATTCTGTCATATTATTTGCAATACCACATAAAGCTGAAGCTACCATGAATATAACTAAACCTGCAATGTATACACTTCTACGACCTAATAAGTCGGCTAATTTACCAGCGATCGGCACAACAGTAGTTGAAGTTAATAAGTATGCTGTTGTAAGCCAAGTCATCATACTTAAACCACCAAGGTCTCCTACAATTTTAGGCATTGCAGTACCAACAATCGTACCATCTAATGCCGAGAAAAACATTGCTATAATAAGACCAATTAGCAATAGTTTACGATTATTATCTTTTTGAACAACTGTATTTGTACTCAAAATAAATTTCTCCCTTCTCTCCACTATCTTTTTTCTTTTTATAATAACTAATACAAAAAAGTATTTTGTAAAAATTTTCTATATATCAGCCGCTGCGTTAGCAAGCTTTTCTGTAATCTTTGCAAATTGTAAAAGCTCTTCGTCTGAAAGGTTAAACAGAAAGCTTTCAAAAATTTCTTTTCGATCTTTAATTACTGCTTCTAATTTTTTTATTCCTTCCTCGCTTAACAATATATTTACAACTCGACGGTCTTTTTTATCATGCTCTCTATAAACAAAATTATTATGTTCAAGTCGATCAATCATAAAGGATACCGCACTTGGTTTTACACCCATCATTTCCGCGATTTCAGATATTTTACAGCTCTCATTTTTTCTTAAGTACATCAATACAAAAAATTGAGTAGCTGTTACTCCATGACTATTCATACTTTCTGTCACCTTTGGTTGCATTTTGTGAATAGCAGAATGAAGCGCGGTCTGAATCCGTTCAATGTACTCATTTTTGTTCCCCAAGAATATTAACCTCCTTTAACAATTAATCCAAATAAATATTTAATGCCTGTTAAATATTAATGCTTATTAAATATAAAACGTGACAGAAAAATAGTCAATCCTATTTACATTAGAAATTTTTAACAAAATCTAAAGGTTAAACTTGTTCTTATTAATGAAAACCATTACATTTCAGTAATAAATAAACTCCATCGTATTTTGCCAAATGTCTCTTTTTTTAATTAAATATAATCAAAGAAGAAAAACTGTGCAAAAAAAAGAAATGCACTCATATTATGGGTGCATTTCTTACAAATTATTATTAACCGATATGTGGAGTAATTAATTCTTCTAAAGCTTCTTTTGGTTTGAAACCTAAAGTTTTATCAACTACTTCGCCATCTTTAAGAACGAATAATGATGGAATGCTCATAACTTCAAATTTAGCAGCTGTTTCTTGATTTTCATCAACATCAACTTTTACAATTTTAACTTTATCACCATATTCAGAAGCTAATTCTTCTAATACAGGAGCGATCATTTTACAAGGCCCACACCAAGTTGCCCAAAAGTCAACTAGTACTACACCTTCTTTTGTTTCTTCTGCGAACGTTGCGTTTGTTGCGTTAACAATTGCCATTTATATTTCCTCCTATTGCCAATCTATAAAGTAAAATATGATGATTGACATAATTTGTTATAATTTTAAAGAAAGTATACCATATGAGAATTAGCATTTTCTATTAATTTGCTCAAACTTACTTTAACCAAACAAATTGTCGATATACCAGTGAAAGGACTAAAAAAAATGATAACATTTGAAAAAATTACACAAGACTTATTAGATGTAATCGAAGAAATTACAAATTCTAATCAAAGTTACAATTTAATGGAAAACAGTCGACTAACTAGAACGAAAGAAGAACTGCTGAATGAGTATTTTGATTCCTCAAAACAAACAGAAACTTATTTTATAAAGCTAGATGATACATATATAGGATTGGTTGATTTTTTAAAACTTAATCCTAAAGATGGTTTTCCTTGGCTAGGGCTATTAATGATACATAATGATTACCAAGGTTATGGATTCGGAACAAACGCATTTTTATTATTTGAAGAACTACTATTAAAAAGAAGTATTCACGGATTACGTTTAGGTGTATTGCTGAGTAACCAGCAAGCTAAAACATTTTGGGAATCTCAAGGATTTACATATGTTGAAAATAGAACAAATGCAGATGGAATTGAAGTTGAAGTATATGAAAAACTTTATTCGTAAATGTTAAAAAATGACTACCACTACCATATAACTCATTAAGATTATTGAACTAGTCCATAAGTAATTGAATAACTCATTACATTTGTCACA